>JAAZLF010000147.1 GCA_012799425.1 Actinomycetales bacterium
CACCATCCGCAGGGTCTCATCAGGGGCGGGCAGCTGGACGGTCACAGGACTCCTCGGAGACGGCAGGACAGGGAACGGGATCCACGGGGCGGCGCGGGCGCCTCGCGCACGCGGCGGGAGGAGGGCGCACCAGCGTCCGATCGTACGCCACCCCCGCTGGGCGGAACCGGTGACCCCTGACGCATACGGCCGACGGACCTGGCGCTCCAGGCCTGCGGGACGGGCGCTCCGAGCCGATGGCCCTCGAGGTCCCGGGCCGACGTGACGGGCGCCTCGCATCATGTCGCTGCGCTCACGGGAACGCCTCGGGAGGGTCTGGGAGACTGTGCCCATGAACGATGTCAGGGAACGCCAGGCGGACCGCTACGGCGGGGCCTTCGTCAGCCGCCGCACCGCACGCCTCCTCATCGCTCTCGTCGCCGCGGCGTTCATGGCAGTCGTCCTCTACGTCGGGGTCCAGGTGGCCAGCAGCCCGGTGAAGTCGGAGATCGTCTCCTACGAGCATCTCGCCGATGACGTGATCGCCGTCGACTTCGTGGTGACCATGGATCCCGGCACCGAAGCCAGCTGCCGCGTGCAGGCGCTGAACAAGGGGCGGGCGCAGGTCGGCTTCCTCGAGGCGAGGATCCCCGCCCAGGAGGCGCGCCGCACCTCGCACCACGTCGAGATCTCCACCCAGGGCGAGGCGGTCTCCGCGGAGGTCGTCAGCTGCTCCGCGCTCTGACCCACCCGCCCAAGGTCCGGCGAGCCCGCCCGGGAGAACTCCGCGGCGCTGCCCGGAGCGTGCCGCGCGGCGCTCGCGGACGGCCCCGCAGACGATTACTCGGTGCGCGTAATCGTCCCGGAGGTCCCCGGGAAAGCGTTCTGCTGTGTGTAGAGTATTCCGGAACCGGCATACCGCCGATTCATCATCACCCGCACACGGGGCGCATGAGGACATGTGCCCCGTGATTCGCGTATAGGGGTGCTTTCCCCGATGCGCACTACCGAGGACGACAGGAGTGAACCCATGAGCAGCCAGCCTGATGGCGCCTGGCTCACCCAGGACGCATACGACCGCCTGGCCAAGGAGCTCGAGGAGCTCGAGGGTCCCGGACGCGCCGAGATCACCGAGCGCATCGCCGCGGCTCGTGACGAGGGCGACCTCAAGGAGAACGGCGGGTACCACGCCGCCCGCGAGGAGCAGAGCAAGATGGAGTCCCGCATCGCGGATCTCCAGCGTCTGCTGAAGCACGCCGTGGTCGGCGAGGTCCCGAAGGACGACGGCGTCGTCGAGCCCGGCATGGTCCTGGACATCTCCATGGCCGGCAAGGAGCGCACGTTCCTGCTGGGCAACCGGGAGATCGCCGACGGCGATGACGATCTCGAGGTGTACTCCTCCGAGTCGCCGCTGGGCAGTGCGCTGCGCGGCGCGAAGGTCGGCGACACGGTCGACTACACCGCACCGAACGGCAAGTCCTTCCCGATCGAGGTCCTCAGGGCCACGCCCTACAAGGCGTGACCTCGGCGCCCGCCCTCTGCGGCGGCGCACTCGACGAGGCCCCCGTCCCCGGCTCAGCGCCGGGACGGGGGCCTCGTCGTGCGACGGGGCGCCGCGCCTCTCAGGCGCCGCTGCCGCGGCCCGGGTCCGAGTCCTCGCCCGCAGCCTCCGTGCCCTCGGAAGCAGCCTGCCCGGCGGCCGCGCCGGCCTCCTCCTGCGGGGCCTCGTGCTGGGCCGTCGGCACCGCGGGGGCCGACCCGATGGCGGGCGCCCCGGCGGCGGCCGCGGCCGGAGCTCGCACGGGCAGGCGCAGCGACGGCAGGGACGGGACCGTGAGCTTCCGGCCCCCTCCCTCCTCGGGGGTCGGGCGCTTGCGGGTGAGCGCCGCGAAATGCTCTCGGCTGGCACGGTCCTGGCCGAGGTCCGGGCTCGGATCGCGGCCCACCACGTACAGCAGAGTCGCGTTGACGAAGGCGAGCAGCGGGATCGCGAACAGCGCGCCGGGGATCCCGGCGACCATCGCACCGGCGGCCACGCCGAGGAACACCGCCAGCGGGTGCAGCTCGACGGCCTTGCCCATCAGGAAGGGCTGGAGCACGTTGCCCTCGAGCTGCTGCACGGCGAGCACGATCACCAGCATGATGACGGCGCCGATCCAGTTGTTCAGGACCAGCACCAGCAGCACCGCGATGGCGCCGGAGGCGATCGCACCGACCAGCGGGATGAAGGAGAACAGGAACACCAGCAGCCAGATCGGCACCGCGTAGGAGCCGAGCCCCAGCGCCACCATGCCGATCGCGATGCCGAAGGCGTCCACGGCGGCCACCAGGATCTGGGTGCGCATGTACGCCGACAGCGCCTTCCAGCCGCGACGGAACGCCTCGTGGGTGGGGACGCGGGCCGCGGGCGGCAGGATCCCCACCACCCAGCGCCAGATCCCCGCCCCGCCCGAGAGCAGGAAGAACAGGGTGAACAGGCAGATCACGATGCCGGTGACGACGTTGCCGAGCACCGCCGCGGTGCTGAGCGCGCCGCTGACCAGCTGACCGGAGTACTGCTGGAGCTGCTCGAGCCCCTCGTCGATCGCCGCGTTGATCATCGGGGTGTCGATCTGGAAGGTCGCGGTCGCCCAGTCCACGAGCCCCTGGAATCCGGTGACGGCCTTGTCCTGGATGTCGGCGAACTGCGCGAAGAGCTGCCGGCCCGCGAGCGTGAACATCCCGGAGACCACCAGCAGCAGCCCGAGCAGGGCGATGCCGCTGGCCGCTGCGCGCCCCAGGAAGGTGTAGCGGGTCAGGACCTTCACGATCGGGGTGAGCAGGGAGGCGAGCAGGATCGCGATGAGCACCGGGATCACCAGCGTGGTGATCTGCAGCAGACCCCAGATGATCAGGGCCGATGCGGCGACGACCACGATCAGGCGCCAGGACCAGGCGGCCGCGCGTCGTACGCCGAGCGGGATCTCCTCCACCTCCGGTGCGAGGCTCGTGGCCCGGGGGGCGGGGCGCAGCTTCGACATGGGACTCCTTCCGCGAGCCACGGCGGCTCAGGGGCATACTAACCGTGCTCATCGGCCGCTCCGCACGCACCGGGGCCATGAGGTCGACGAAGGTCTGCCCCCGCCCCGCCGAGCGGCGGGCGTCGGCCCGGAGCCCCGCGCACTACCGTGGTCCCATGCCCAGCGAGCACCCGTCCCCCTCCCCCGAGCTCCGTTCCCCCGAGGCGCCCGCCCCGGTGCCCGCCGAGGCACCGCGGCCGGTCGCCGGCGTCGCCGCACCGGTCACCGCCGACGCCCCCGTCCCGGACCGCACCGCGCTGTCGATCCGCGGCCTGCGCAAGTCCTTCGACAAGACCGAGGTCGTCCACGGCATCTCGCTGGACGTGCCCCAGGGCTCTTTCTACGGGATCGTGGGCCCCAACGGCGCCGGCAAGACCACCGTCCTGTCGATGGCGACCGGTCTGCTGCGCCCGGACGCCGGCACCTCCCACGTGCTCGGCTACGACATGTGGGTGGACCCGCTGCAGGCGAAAGCCCGGCTCGGCGTGCTCGCGGACGGGCTGCGCACCTTCGACCGGCTCACCGGTCGGGAGCTGCTGACCTACGTGGGGCTCGTGCGCGGGATGAAGCCTGACGTGGTCGAGGAACGCCTCGAGTCGCTGCTGTCCGCCCTGGACCTCGCGGAGGAGGACGGCAAGCTCGTCGTCGACTACTCCGCCGGCATGACCAAGAAGATCCTCCTCGCGTGCGCGCTGCTGCACGCCCCGCGCCTGCTGGTCCTGGATGAGCCGCTCGAGGCGGTCGATCCCGTCTCCGCCCAGGTGATCCGGAAGATCCTCACCGCCTACGTCGACGGCGGCGGGACCGTGGTGCTGTCCAGCCACGCCATGGAGCTGGTCGAGGGCCTGTGCAGCCACGTCGCGATCATCGCCGGCGGCGAGCTGATGGCCGACGGCACCCTCGACGAGGTCCGTCACGGCGGCAGCCTCGTGCAGACCTTCATCGACCTGGTCGGCGGCGGAGACGTCGCGGAGGGGAGCCTGTCGTGGTTGGAGTCCTGAGCAGCGATCATGCCGCGACCGCCTCTGCGGCGGACGTCCATCACGGCGCGATCTCGCAGAAGACCCTGATCCGCCTGCAGCTGCGACTGAAGTGGACGCTGTGGAAGCGGTCCTACCGCAAGAACGTCGGCAAGATCATCGGCACCGTCTTCGGGGCCCTGTACGCCCTGGGCGGCCTGGTGGCGCTGGTGTTCCTGTTCCTGGGCACCACCCTCTGGGCCGGGGAGGGCTCCACCTTCCCCATGATCGTGCGGGGTCTCGGGGCGGTCACCGTGCTGGCGTGGCTCCTGATCCCGGTGTTCGCCTTCGGGGTGGATGACACCCTGGACCCGCGCGCCTTCGCCCTCTTCCCGCACAGCGCGAAGCAGCTCCAGCCCGGCATGTTCGGTGCCGCGGCGCTGAGCCTGCCCAGCGTGATCACCCTGCTCGCGATCCTCATCGCCACCGGGTTCGAGCTGCTGTGGCTGATCGTGTTCGGCCAGGGCGCGCTGTGGATCGTGCTCGCGGCGCTGGCCCTGATCCCGGCGAACCTCGCCGCCTTCGCGCTGTGCCTGCTGCTGCCGCGCGCCTGGTTCGCGCACTCGGCCAGCCGCACCTCCTCCCGCAGCGGCCGCGAGGTGGGAGGCATCCTCGGATTCCTGCTGATGTTCGTGGTGATCTACGGCTTCTCGCTGGGGATGCAGCGCATCGACGAGATGGATTTCGCCGAGCTGGGGCGCTGGATCCCGTCGGTCGTCGAGGCCTTCGCCTGGACGCCGTTCGGTGCGCTCTTCGCGGTCCCGATGGACCTGGCCGAGGGTCGTGTGCTGCCCGCGCTGCTGCGTGCCCTGATCGGGGCGGCCGCGATCGTGCTGGTGTGGCTGTGGTGGCGCCGCTCGATCGACCTCGCCCTCACCTCCGCCCTCAGCGGCGACGCCTCCTCGGGAAGCACCAAGGTCTCGCCGCTGGTGCCGCGCTTCGCCCCCAGGACCGCCTTCGGCGCGGTGATGGGCAAGTCGCTGCGCTACTGGCGGCGGGACACCCGCTACCTCGCGGCGCTCGGTCTGTACCCGGTGATGCTCGTGTTCTTCGTGGCGATGGGCTACACACTGCCCGACTCGCGCCCGATGATGCTCGGCATGACGATCCTGATGTGCGGCATGACCGGCATGAGCCTGTCCAACGAGATCGGCTTCGACGGGCCGGCCGGCTGGGTCAACATCGTCACCGGCCTGCCCTCCCGCGCGAATCTGCTGGGTCGCATTGCCGCGATGGCGCTGCTGATGGTGCCGGGTGTGCTGGTGGTGACCATCGCGATCCCGCTGCTGTACGGCATGCCCGAGCTGCTGCCGATGACGGTGCTCGGTGCGCTGGGCACGATGGTCTGCGGCTGGGGAATCTCGACGGTCGTGGGCACGCTGCTCCCCTATCCGAGCTCGCCCCCGGGCACCAACCCGATGAAGGACAAGTCCGCCTCGAGCACGAACGCGATGATCGCGATGACGGTGGCGATGCTCGCCGTGTTCGTGCCGCTGCTGCCCGCGATCGGCGTGGGCATCTGGGGCGCGGTCGTCGGCAGCATGGCGCTGACCGTCCTCGCCGGGGTGCTGGCGCTGGTCGCCGGGGTGATCACGTTCCTGGTGGGGATCCGGATCTCGGTGGTGCGGCTCGATGCTCGCTACCCGGACGTGTTCCAGAAGGTCCGCGCCCACGTCTAGGACAGGTCGCGCTCCATCACGAGCGCGTCGATCCTCCGCCCGCGGATGCGGTAGTAGCCGCGCCGGCGGTCGATCTCCCGGTAGCCCGCGGCGTCGTAGAACGCCCGGGCCCGGGGGTTGTCCTCCCGGACCTCGAGCAGCATCCGTTCGGCCCCGCCCGCCCGCGCCTGGTCCTCGCACCAGGCGAGCAGGGCTCGCCCGATCCCGGCCCCTTCGCGACGGGTGCCGATGGTGTGCAGGTCCGCGACGTCACCGGCGAGCATGATCCCGGCGTAGCCGAGCAGCGCCCCCTCGGCCCGGGCACCTTCGGCGGCGAGCACGTAGCGGCGATCGGGGTGCTCGATCTCGGCGGCGAGCTGGAAGACGTTCCAGGACTCGTCCGGGAACAGCTCGAGCTCGGCGAAGGCGATCTCCTCGACGTCCTCGAGCGTGACCGGGCGCAGCGTCCAGCCGCCGGCGGTGCCGGTCACCTCAGCGCCCCAAGGCGCTCTTGCGCGCGGTGGGCTTCGCGGCGTCCGGCTCGCGCAGGTACATCGGCTCGGTGCTGCTGAGGTCCTCGCCCCGGGCGGTGAGAGCCGCGGCGGCCAGCAGCAGATGTCCGGCGTCCACGTGCACCATCTCGGCAGTGGCGGGCAGCAGCTCGGGATAGATGCCGGTGCCGGAGCCCACCAGGAGGTCGCAGGCCGTGAGCTGCTCGGCCACCTCGGCCGGGGCGTCGACCGCGGGCTCGGCGATCCGGATGACCTCGCCGTCCGCCTCGCGACGGTAGCGGGCGTGGTAGACCTCGCGACGGCGCGCATCGAGGGCGACGCCCACGGTGATGGGGCCGTCCTGTGCAGGGCCGTGCGCGGCGAGCGCCTGGTGGGCGAGCGCGTCCAGGGAGCTGAGGCCGTGCAGCGGCACGCCGAGGACCGCGGCGATCGAGCGGGCGGAGACCAGGCCCACCCGCAGGCCGGTGAACGGCCCGGGCCCGCGGCCGACGACCACGCCCGTGAGCTCGGAGCGCTCCGCGCCTGCGGCCTGCATGGCCTCCTCGATGAGCGCGAGCAGCACCTCGTCGTGGTGGCGGGAGCGCTCATCCGCACGGACCTGCAGGATCTCGGGGGCAGGACCGGTGAGCTCCCCGCTGGCGACGGCGACGCTCACCGCGCCGGAGGTGTCGATTCCCAGCAGCATCAGCGGTTCTCCTCGGTGGGCGCGGTGTCCCGGTCGGGCGTGGTGGTCTCCCCCGGGCCGGCGATGCCGTCGGGGCCGGTGACCGTGGCCAGCGCGCCCTCGAGGCGGAGGATCGCCGGCTCGTCCCAGCGGGGGCCGCTCGGGGTCAGGTGCAGGGTGCGCGGCTCGTCGGGGTCGTCGGGGTCCTCGACCTGGTCGGGGCGCTCGAGCTCGATCAGCAGGTGGGAGTCCACCAGGTGCTCGACGCGGTCGCGGCCCCACTCCACGACCGTCACGGCGCGGTCGAGGTCGGCCTCGAGGTCGAGGTCGTCGATCTCGCCGCCGCCGCCGAGGCGGTAGGCATCCACGTGCACCAGATCGGGGCCCTCGCCGAGGCTGGGGTGGACGCGCTCGATGACGAACGTGGGCGAGGCGACGGGGCCGCGCACGTCCAGCCCGGCGCCGAGGCCCTGGGTGAAGGGGGTCTTGCCGGCGCCGAGGGGCCCGTCGAGCACGAGCATGTCCCCGGGACGCAGCACGGAGGCCAGTGCCCGGGCGACTGCGCGGGTGCCCTCGGCGTCGCGGGTGCGCACGGGCAGAGCGTTCATGAGCGGACCTCTCGGGAGACGCGTCCGGAGACGGAGGTGAGGACCTCGTAAGGGATGGTGTCGGCGGCGCGGGCCCAGTCGTCCGCGGTCGAGGCGGAGGGGTCGCTCGGGGCGCCGCCGGCGTCGCCGAAGAGGAACACCTCATCGCCCGCGCGGGCCTCGGTGTCGGAGCCCAGGTCGACCACGATCTGGTCCATGCTGATGCGGCCCACCTGCGGTGCGCGCCGGTCGCCGCTCTCGGTGCGGACGATGACATGGCACTGGTCGCTCGCGCTGCGGTGCAGTCCGTCGGCGTAGCCGATCGGCACCAGCCCCAGCACGGTGGAGCGGTCGGTGCTGCGGATGCGGCCGTAGCCGATGCTGTGCCCCTCGGGGACCTCCTTGATCAGCGCGAGGCGGCTGGTGAGGGTCATCGCCGGGCGCAGCGGCACGTCCGTGGGCACCGGTGGGCAGCCGTACAGCGCAATGCCGGGGCGCACGATGTCGCGGTGCAGGTCGGGGCGGGTGAGGGTGGCGGCGGAGTTCGCGATGTGCTGCAGCGGGATCGGTCCGACCTCCTCGGCGAGCGCCTCGCACGCCGAGTCGAACAGCTCCACCTGCTGGTCGGTCGCCGGGTCCTCCGGATCATCGGCACTGGTCAGATGCGTCCAGGCGGCGGTGAGCTGGACGAACTCGTCCTCCCGCAGGGCGGCCCCGATCTCGTGGATCTGCCACGGCAGCACCCCGTTGCGGCCCATGCCGGTGTCGATCTTCAGGTGCACGCGCGCACGGCGGTCGGCCTGGCGTGCCGCCTCGGAGACGAGGGCGAGCATCTCCGGGGAGCCGACGGCGATGTCCACGCCGGAGCCGAGCACCTCGGGAAGCACGGTCCTCGCCGTGTGCGGCTCGTAGAGCCAGGTGAGGATCTGCGCATCGAGGTCCGCGCGGGCGAGCGCGAGCGCGCTGGCGGGGTGGGCGACGCCGAGCCAGGTGGCGCCGCCCTCGATCGCGGCGCGCGCGGCGGTGAGCATGCCGTGCCCGTACCCGTCGGCCTTCACGACCGCCATCAGCGCCGTCTGCTCCTCGAGCAGGGTGCCGAGGGCGCGGGTGTTCTGCGTGATCGCCGAGGGGTCGATCACGGCCCGGTTGGGCACGTGCCGAGGGTCCTCGGCAGGGATCGGGATGGTCATCGAGCTCCTTGGATCACGTCTGGGCGCCCGCCAGGATAGTCCCGATCGCGGCAGGCAGGTGTGCGGCCACCTCGAGGGCGACCAGCGGCTGGAGGCCGCCGAGGGAGGCGAGAGAGCCGGCACGGCCGTGCAGCATCGCGCCGAGCGCGGCGGCGTCGGGACCGCTGAGACCAGCGGCGAGGAGCGTGCCGAGCAGCCCGGCGAGCACGTCGCCGGTGCCGGCGGTGGCGAGCTGCGGGGTCGCGTCGTCCTGGGCACGCAGCGCTCCGCCGTCCCCGGGAGCGATGAGGGTCACCGCGCCCTTGAGGAGCACGGTCGCGCCGGTGGCGCGGGCGAGCGCGGGCGCGAGCAGGCGTCCCGGCAGGTCCGGGTCGAGGTCCAGGCGGCGGGCGAGGCGCTCGGCCTCGCCGCGGTGCGGGGTGAGCACGACGTCCGGCCCGAAGCGGTGGGACACGGTGAGGATGCCGAGCGCGCCCGCGTCGAGCACTCCGCGGCCGAGGCTCCCGCTCTCGCGGCGCAGCCGGTCCACGCCTGCG
>JAAZLF010000148.1 GCA_012799425.1 Actinomycetales bacterium
TGCGCAGCCAGCGGTCGTGGGAGGCGATCAGCACGGTGCCGTGCCACGTCGCGAGCGCGGCCTCCAGCCGGGTCGCGGTGACCAGGGCGAGGTGGTTGGTGGGCTCGTCCAGCACCAGCAGCTCGGGCACGTCCAGCAGCACGGCGGCGAGCATCACCCGTCGCAGCTGCCCGCGGGAGAGCAGCTCGAGCGGCCGGGAGAGATCGCGAGGATGGACCAGGCCGAACAGCTCCGGCACGGCCTGCTCGTCGGCCCCGTCCCATCCTGCGGCCTCGCGCAGGTGCCGGCCCACGGTCCTGCCGGGGAGGGGCGCATCGTCCTGGCCGAGGTGACCGATGCGCAGCCCACGGGGCCGGTCCACGCTCCCAGCGGTGGGCTCGAGCGCACCGGTGACCAGATCCAGCAGGGTCGACTTGCCGCTCCCGTTCGGGCCGGTGACCAGCAGGTGCTGCCCGGCCGAGAGGCTGAAGGAGGTCGGGGCGAGGCGCTCGGCGAGCGCGGCACCGCTGACGGCGAGCTGGACGGCGCCGGCCCCTCCGCGCGTGGAGGCGGGTGGGAG
Source organism: Actinomycetales bacterium (assembly GCA_012799425.1). Classification (GTDB taxonomy): domain Bacteria; phylum Actinomycetota; class Actinomycetes; order Actinomycetales; family Dermabacteraceae; genus Brachybacterium. Next base: position 560 of record JAAZLF010000148.1, read on the forward strand.
GTGGGTCAGGTGCAGCTCGGCGGGTGGGCGGCGCACCTGGTTCCCCTCGAGCTGGGCGTGGCGGGCGCGGGACTCCCGCAGCCGGCGGGAGGCCACGGCGGCGTTGCGGTCGGCGTAGAACTTCTTCGAGATGCGCGCCTCGCTGCGGGGCGCGGCGTCCGCATGGCCGACGCTCGCGGAGTCCTTGACCGCCTGGCGCAGCACCGCCAGCTCCTCCTGCTCGGTGCGGTAGCGATGCTCCCAGCGGTCCCGGGCCTCGAAGCGGGCCAGCAGATACTCGCTGAACCCTCCGGTGTATGCGGTCAGACCGCCCGGCTCGGCCGCCGCCGGGGACTCGGCGGGGTCGAGGTCGAGCTGGGCCCGGGTGGCGTCGTCAAGGAAGGCACGGTCGTGGCTGGCGATGAGCACCGGCCCGGGGTGAGCGGAGACCGCCGCGGCGAGGAACGCCGCCCCGGCGTCGTCGAGATGGTTGGTGGGCTCGTCCAGCAGCCAGCTGGTGGGCCGGGAGATCAGCAGATGGGCCAGGGCGAGGCGTTCACGCTGCCCGCCGCTGATCCGCCCGATCTCGGTGCCCTGGTCGATGCCGTCCAGCCCCAGGCCCTCGACCACCTCGGCGGCGCGGCGCTCCGCGTTCCAGACATCGGCGAGGGTCGCCTCGGCCAGCAGCTGGTCGTAGCGCTGCACGGCATGGGGCGGAGGCTCGTCCCCCTCGGCCCCGAGGGCCTCGCCTGCGGCGATCAGCTCCCGCTCGAGCCGTCGGGAGCGGTCGAGGGCGTGGGCGAGCACCTCGGCGAGAGCGACGCTCGAGGCGAAGGGGAGCTCCTGGTGGAGCACCCCGACCGGGCCGGGCACCGCGGAGGTCCCCGCCTCGGGGCGCAGCTGCCCGGCGAGGATCCGCAGCAGGGTGGACTTGCCGCTGCCGTTCTCGCCCAGCAGGCCGGTTGGCCGTCCTGCGGGGACCACGAGGCTCACGTCCGTGAGCACTCGGCGGTCGGGATAGGCGAAGGAGAGGCCGTCGGCCCGCAGGTGCAGGGCCGGGCCGGAGGCGGGGCCGACGGGCAGGGACGGAAGGGGATGCGCGGGCATGGATCAGCTCCTGGACACAGGTGGGGTTCACGGCGGGGCTGATCACAGACGCATACCGGCACTCTAGGGACGGCACCGGCACGCGGTCCAGGGATTAACTGCGCTGGGTCGCGCAGTCTGCTCTGCCTCAGCCCGCCGCGGTGAGGGCGTCCACTGCGGAGCGGATCCCGGCCGGGTCCCCGACCCGTCGGGCATCGCGCGGGAAGCGTTCGAGCGCCTCCGCCGCGGCGTCCGCCTCCGCGCCGGAGAGCAGGGCGACCAGCGCCACCCGCACGCTGCCCCCGGCGGCCTCGAGCACCTGCGCGGCGTGCTGCGGGCTCCGACCGCTGGCCTGGACCAGCATCCGCACGGTGCGGGCCACGAGCTTCGCGTTGGTGGGCCGCACATCGATCATCAGGTTCCCGAACGTGGTGCCCAGCCGCACCATGGTCGCGGTCGACAGGGCGTTCAGGGTCAGCTTCTGCGCAGTGCCCGCTTTCATCCGGGTGGAGCCGGTGACGACCTCGGGACCGACCTCCAGCAGGATCGGGTGGTCGGCGAGCGGTGCCAGCGGGGCCTGCGGATTCGCGGAGATCAGGGCGGTGGGCATCCCGGCCGCCCGGGCCTGCTCGAGCGCACCGCCCACGAAGGGGGTGCGTCCGCTCGCGGCCAGGCCGATCACCACATCGCCGGGTGCGCACTCCTGCCGGACCAGCTCGGCCCCGGCCTCGGTCGAGTCCTCGGCTCCCTCGACGGCGGTGAGGAA
>JAAZLF010000149.1 GCA_012799425.1 Actinomycetales bacterium
CGGGGTCTTGCGACCGGGCTGGAACAGATCGGCCTTGGTGTACTTCGAGACGTCCTCGGTGATCTCGAGCTCGCCGAAGGCGCCGGAGCCCTTGGCGTGGGGGCTGCGCTCCGGGACGCGCTCGCGGTCGAAGCGGGCGAGCTTCTCGACGAGGGCGACGTCGTGGAGCATCAGGGGGCCGTCGGCGCCGATGCTCAGCGAGTGGGCGTCGGACTCACGGGGGGCACCGGACTCGGTGGTGCTGGGGACCGTGGGATCGAAGTGGGTCATGTACTTCTCCTCGGATGGTGGTGGGGGTTTCTGACAACCTGTGACGAAACGTTGAGACAGGGATCCTGCGACCCTGGGGGCACCGGCGGGGCCGGCGGCCTCAGGGGGTATGTGGGGCGCTGGGCGCGGGGAGGGAGGGTGCGGCCTCGGCGGACGCCGCGCGGCACTCGGAGCAGACGCCCCGGTAGACGACATCGGCGAGCTCGATGGAGAAGCCGTGGTCGTCATGCGGCACGAGGCAGGGCGCCGTGCCGACCGCACAGGGGACGTCCTCCAACCGGCCGCACTCGCGGCAGACCAGGTGGTGGTGGTTGTCGTGGCGGTGGATCTCGTACTGCATGCTGCGGCCGCCGACGGCGACGCGCCGGAGCAGCTCTGCATCGGACAGGGCGTTGAGGACGTCGTAGACGGCCTGGCGGGACACCGTCCCCAGGCTCTCGCGGACCTTCCGGGCGATCGCTTCCGCATCGGCGTGCGGGTGCGCCTCGACCACGGCCAGCGTGGCGAGCCGCGGAGCGGTCACGCGCAGGCCGACGCTCCGCAGGGCGGAGGTGTGATCGATGCTCGACATGCCCTCACTGTAACCCGCTTTCTGGACAATCTCAAGAAAACGTCAGTGCCCAGAGTCTGTGTCGGCGTCGGCCGGAGGTGACGCCGGGGCCGAGCGCCAGGCGGCACCGGGGTCCTGGGTCGCGAACTTGCCTCCGCTGACATCGAGCAGCGCGCCGCTGACGTACTCCGAGAGGTCGCTGGCGAGGAAGAGGCAGAGGTTCGCGACGTCCCCGGGGTTGCCCCAGCGGCGCACGCTGAGCTGGTCGAGCTTCGAGGCGGCGGCGTCCTCGTCGAGCGCGGAGAAGCCGTTCATCGCGGTCGGGATCATGCCGGGCGCATAGGCGTTGACGGTGATGTTCCATGGCCCGAGCTCGCTGGCGAGCACCCTGGTCATCTGCACCACCGCCGCCTTGGAGGCGCCATAGGCGGCGGCGTCGACGCTGGGGATCACCGCGGCGAAGGACGCCGCATTGATGATCCTGCCTGCGCGCTGCCGCTTCATCAGCGGGATCACCGCCTGGCAGGTGTTCAGCACGCCGCGCACGTTGACGGCGAAGACCTGGTCCCACAGGGCGGGGTCGAAGGTCTCCAGCGGACCCTCGGCGTTGATGCCGGCGTTGTTGATGAGCACATCGAGCCGCCCGTACCGCTCCTCGATCCCAGCCACCGCCTCGCCCACCTGTGCCGGATCGGTGATGTCGCAGGTCAGCGCAAGGTCGATGAGCGCCTCCGCGTGCAGCCCGGCGAGCGCCTCGGCGTCCCGATCCATGGCGACGACCCGCGCGCCCTCACGGGTGAAGGTCTCGGCGATGGTGCGGCCGATCCCTCGCCCCGCACCGGTGACGAGCACGGCCCGCCCGCTCAGATCGATCTGCATGCTTCTCCCCTGGGCAGCGACCGCGACCGTCAGGCCGCGCTCTACGCTGAGCAGGAACCGGGCCCGGGTCCTGCGACGTCGGGTCCACTCTCAGCCCTGCGCGGAGCAGGGTCAAGCATCAGGAGGAGACGATGGCGAGGGAAGCCCGCACCCTGTGGATCACCGGTGCAGGATCAGGGATGGGCCGGGCCGCCGCCCTGGCCGCCGCGCGGGACGGACGCCCCGTCGCGCTGTCCGGCCGGCGCCCCGAGAAGCTCGAGGAGGTCGCCGAGGAGGTCCGCACCCTGGGAGGGGCCGCGCTCGCGGTCCCGCTGGACGTCACCGACCGGGCCGCCGTGCGCTCGGCCGCCGCTCGGATCGAGGAGGAGCTCGGCGGCCTCGGGGCCCTGGTGCTCTCCGCTGGGCTGAACGCCCCGCGACGCTACTGGCGCGACCAGGATCTCGACGAGTTCGCCGCCATCACCGATACCAACCTGCTGGGCCCAGTCTCCGTGATCGACGCGGTGCTGCCCAGGATGCGCGAGCGGGGCGGAGGCACGATCGTGCTGATCTCCTCCTACTCCGCCTGGCGCTTCTCCCCGGATGCCGGCACCGCGTACAGCGCGACCAAGACCGCGCTCGGGCCGCTGACCGCGATGCTCAACGCGCAGGAGAGCCGATACGGCATCCGTGCCTGCCACCTGTGTCCCGGCGACGTCGACAGCGACTTCCTCGATCGCCGCCCGCAGGTGCCGGGGCCGCAGGAGCGCGCCGTCATGCTGAGCCCCGAGGACGTCGGCCGTGCGGTGGCGTTCGTGCTGGCCAGTCCGCCGCACGTGATCATCGACGAGCTCGTCATCAGCCCGGCGAAGCCGGGTCCCTGAGGCCGCCTGTGCGGAGGGGACGAGTTCTCGGATCCTCGCGCGGAGAGACCGAGGTCACGGCTAGCCTGGCCCGGTGACCCAGCCAGTTACCGGCCCGTACGCAGCGGGTGATGCAGGAGGACCGGGCACCGCGCCAGGAGCGGGACGAGGCCCCGCGGGCACGCGCGCGCCCGCCCAGCACATCCTGGGCGGCTGGATCGCCGCCGCGCTGGTCATGGTCCTGCTGCTGGTGGTCTCGGTGCCCATCGCCTCGGGGGTGGACCGCACCTCGACCGTGATCGCGGTGCTGCTGAGCCTGGCCGGCGGCCTCTCCGTGCGCCACCCCGTGATCGGTGCCGTGGCGGTGGGAGCCGTGCTGACCCTGGGGCTGGGCAACGGGCCAGCACATATCGGCACCGGGATCCTCGCCTCCCCCGTCACCGTCGCCGCCTGCGCGGCGCGGGGTCGTCTGCTCACCTCGATCGGCATGGCCTCCTGGCACGTGATCCCGCCGGCCGTCTCGGGCGTGCTGCGCGGGGACGATCCCGAGTTCCTCATCTCCCAGGTGATGCTGTGGCTGGTGCTCCAGACCAGCGCCGTCCTCGCCGGCACCTGGGGGCGCTCCCTCGCCTGGCGGGCCCACGAGGAGCGCTCCCGCCGCATCTCGGACCTCGCCGAGCAGCGGCGCGCCATCGCCCGCGAGCTGCATGACACCGGCGTGAGGGCGATGACGCGCGTGGTGATGCTCTCCGAGAACGCCACCGTGCGTCCCGGCATCGACGCCGCCGACGCCGCACAGTTCGCCCGGATCGCCGGGACAGCACGGGAAGCGACCGAGGAGCTGCGCCTGCTGCTGGAGACGCTGCGCACCGAGGACTCCCCCGACGTCCCCCTGCCCACCACCGGTGAGCAGAGCGGCCCGATCGAGCTGCGGGGCCTCATCGAGGGGCTGCGCCTGAGGCTGGTCGCGGAGGGGTTCGACGCTCAAGTCTCCCTCGACGCGGACGCCGAGCTCTGCGTGCCCCGCCACGGGGTGCTGGACAGGTGCCTGCGCGAGATCGAGGCGAACGTGACCCGCCACGGGGACCGAGGCGTCCCGGTCGCGATCCTGGGCGAGCTGAGCACGCCCGCGACCATGGAGGAGGGCGGCCGGCCCCGGCTCGAGCTGCTGGTCCGCAACGGCATCGCACCCCGTGCGGCGAGCGCACCGCGCGGCGGCGCGGGCCTCGACGGGATGCGCGAACGGCTCGCGCAGATCGGCGGCCGGCTGGAGACGCGGCAGGAGGGATCCTCCTTCCTCACCCACCTCACCGCGACCTGCACCCGGCCGCACGACAGCCCCGAGCACGCGCCTGCAGGACCTCGCAGCGGCGATGATCCGGGCCACGGCGTGACGGATGCGAGAGCATGACGGAGGATCGGCCATGACAGCGGCTGCCACGACGACAGGATGCGGTGACATGACCACGGTGATGATCTGCGACGACGACCCGATCGTGCGCGAGGCGCTGGGCAGCTACCTGGCGCGCGAGGAGGATCTGGAGGTCATCGCCCAGGTCGGCACCGCCGACGAGGCCCTGCGGATGCTGGACCGGGAGCCGGCGGATGTGGTGCTGATGGACCACACCCTGCCGGGGATGAACGGCATCGATGCCACCCGCCTGGTGCGCGCCCGCCACCGCGGCACCTCGGTGCTGCTGATGACCACCTTCGGCACCGATGAGCAGGTGCGGGAGGCGATCTCCGCCGGGGCGAGCGGGTTCCTGCTCAAGTCCGCCAGCCCCTCCGCGCTCGCCGCGGCCGTGCGCGCGGCCCACGACCACGCCGGCACCGTGCTGACCCCGCAGCTTGCCGCCCAGATCACTGCCCATGCCGGGCACACGGTCGCGCCGACCGTGATCGGCGGCGGGCCCGCTGAGGAGCAGGTCGAGGAGCTCGGACTCACCGAGCGCGAGAGCGAGGTGCTCACCCTGCTGTGCGCCGCGGAGTCGAACGCCGGCATCGCCCGTGCCCTGTCGCTGTCGGAGTCGACGGTGAAGTCCCACGTCTCCTCGCTGATGGCGAAGCTGGGGTGCACCTCCCGGCTGCAGATCGCGCTGAGCGCCTTCGAGCGGGGGCTGGTGATGCCCCCACAGCCTCCGGCCGTGGGCGGCTGAGCACCGCCGGGCCTCGCCTGGAATGAGATGAGGGCCCCGCTCCTGTGCTGTCACAGGTGCGGGGCC
>JAAZLF010000150.1 GCA_012799425.1 Actinomycetales bacterium
AGCCCGACCACCAGCGAGGTGGGGAAGGCGATCAGGTGCAGCGTCCCCCGCAGGCGGGGCTTGGGCAACTGGAGCCCGAGCTGGGTGGCGCGGCGCGCCATCACCCGGGTGAGGGTGCGCGGAGCGAAGGGGAAGGTGTCCACAGTGGGGAGGTCCTCATCGCCCGGCAGCTCGGTGCCGCCGCTCTCGGAGACCGCATCGACGATCTCCCGAGGAGCAGGGTCCTCGAACGCGGGTTCGTCCGCGGAGTGCCCGGGGTTCTCGGGGCGCTCGGGGGTTTCGGGGGAGCGCGGGTCGCGCTCTCGGCGGAGTCCGGTGTTCATGGGAGAACCGTAAACTACGGGAGCGTAGGTCAACCGTGTGCCCGCTGTGCGCATCCGGTGTCGATTTCCCGAGTTCGTCAGGACCTCGGGCGGCGTGATCGATAATGGAGGAGTGCGCGCCGAAGTCCACGTCGGCGGCACAGCACCACAGCGGCGGGCGACGCAGGTAAGCGGCGCCGCGCAGGCACGATCACCGGCAGGACGGAACGGAGGCTGCGATGGACGACGACGGTCTTCTCTACCGCGTCTACGAGCGCAGGCTCACCAAGGAGCTCGAAGCCTTCTCGCTCCCGCAGCACCTGGGCGTCATCGTCGACGGCAACCGCCGCTGGGCCAAGGAGGCGGGGGAGACCACCGAGCACGGCCACCGGGTGGGCGCCGCGAAGATCCTCGAGTTCCTCTCCTGGTGCGAGGACCTCGAGATCCCCCTGATCACCGTGTGGATGCTCTCGACCGATAACCTCCGCCGCCCGCCCGAAGAGCTGGTCGCCCTCTACGAGATCATCGCCGACACCATCGAGCAGATCATCGACGCCGGATACTGCGTACGCCTGACCGGCAACGCCGAAGCGCTGCCCCAGGAGGTCCGGGCAGGCATCGCCCGCGCCCAGGAGCAGACCGTTCCCGCCTCCCGCCTCACCGTGAACGTCGCCATCGGGTACGGCGGGCGCGAGGAGATCGTCGACGCCGTGCGCGAGCTCGTGCGCGAACAGGCCGCATTGGGCCTGGACGGCGAACAGATCGCCTCGGCCATCAGCGTCGAGTCGATCACCGAGCATCTCTACACCCGCGGCCAGCCCGATCCCGACCTCATCATCCGCACCTCCGGGGAGCAGCGTCTGTCGGGCTTCCTGCTGTGGCAGTCCGTGCACTCGGAGTACTGGTTCTGCGAGACCTACTGGCCCGGGTTCCGCCGGGTGGACCTGCTGCGTGCGCTGCGGGACTTCTGCCGCCGGGAACGCCGCTTCGGCGCCTGAACTCGCCCGAGCGCCTGCGCGGCCCGCCGTGTGAGCGGTGGCACACTGGAGGTATCGGGAGCTCGGCAGAACGCCCGATGACGATCGGGTGAACGTCGTACCCGCACCCTGCGGGACGCGCCCGATGGCGGGCGCCGACGGGGCTATGGTCCAGGCATCCGCTCGATCTCGGGAGGCTCCCATGGATGAGACCACCACTGCGCGCGAGACGATGCCCGCCACCGACGGCATGGCATCGTTCGACTCCAGCACCGGGTCGGCGGTGATCGGAGCTGCGAACCCGGACGGTGCGCCGGTGGTGCCCTCCCTGCGACCCGGCGCCGCACAGCAGATGCTTGCGGAGATCGAGACCGGCGTGATCACCTACGTCCTGGACACCTCCGTGCTGCTCTCGGATCCGCTGTCCCTGCACCGCTTCGCCGAGCACGACATCGTGCTCCCGATCGTGGTGGTCACCGAGCTCGAGGCCAAGCGGCACCACCCCGACCTCGGCTACTTCGCCCGGCAGGCCCTGCGCATCCTCGACGACCTGCGAGAACAGCATGGGAATCTCTCCGTACCGCTGCCGATCGGCAAGGATGGCGGCCACGTGCACGTCGAGCTCAACCACATGAGCGCCGCATCCCTGCCTGACGGCTTCCGTCTGGGCGACAACGACACCCGCATCCTCGCCGTCGCCAAGAACCTCCAGCTCGAGGGGAAGAACGTGGTGCTGGTCTCCAAGGACCTGCCCATGCGCATCAAGGCCTCGGCCTCCGGCATCCATGCCGAGGAGTATCGGGCCGAGCTCGCCCGCGACCGCGGCTACACCGGCATGGTCACCGCCGCCGTGGACGAGCAGACCATGACCGATCTCTACGACGGCCGGAACGTCGAGATCCCCGAGGTCGCCCACCAGCCCGTCCACACCGGGTTGACCATCACCAGCCCCCGCGGCTCCGCCCTGGGCCGCGTCACCCGGGACAAGCAGGTGCGCCTTGTGCAGGGTGATCAGACCGTCTTCGGCGTGGCCGGCCGCTCCGCCGAGCAGCGAGTCGCGATCGACCTGCTCCAGGACGAGTCCGTCGGCATCGTCTCCCTCGGCGGCCGTGCCGGCACCGGCAAGAGCGCCCTCGCCCTGTGCGCCGGTCTCGAGGCCGTGCTGGAGCGCCGCACCCAGCGCAGGATCATGGTGTTCCGTCCCCTGTTCGCCGTGGGCGGCCAGGAGCTCGGCTACCTCCCCGGCGACCAGAGCGAGAAGATGGGCCCCTGGGGCCAGGCCGTGTTCGACACCCTCGGATCGATGGTCTCCCAGAACGTCATCGACGAGGTCCTCTCCCGCGGGATGCTCGAGGTGCTGCCGCTGACCCACATCCGCGGACGCTCCCTCCACGACGCCTTCGTGATCGTCGACGAGGCCCAGTCCCTCGAGCGCAACGTGCTGCTGACGATGCTCTCCCGCATCGGTCAGAACTCCCGCGTGATCCTCACCCACGACGTCGCCCAGCGCGACAACCTCCGCATCGGCCGCTACGACGGCATCGCCTCCGTGGTCGAGGCGCTCAAGGAGAAGGACCTCTTCGCCCACATCACCCTGCAGCGCTCCGAACGATCCAAGGTCGCCGAGCTGGTCACCCACGTGCTGGACGAGCCGGTCCTCTGAGGCGTGCCGCGCCGGACCGCGAGGCTGGGGCGTGCGCAGACGGCCGGCTGCGGCGGGGCTGCCGCTGCAGGCGGAGCCGGGGTAGCGGCTGGCGGCGGGTGACGGGCTGTTGCCGGTGGCGGGCGACGGGCTGCGGCGGCGGCCGGCGGGGTCGGGGTTGGAGGGGGCCTGCTGCCGGCGGCGGAGCTGGGGTATGCGCAGACAGCCTGCGGCAAAGAGGCTGCGGCGGCCGGCGGGGTCGGGGTTGGAGGGGGCCTGCTGCCGGCGGCGGAGCTGGGGTATGCGCAGACAGCCTGCGGCAAAGAG
>JAAZLF010000002.1 GCA_012799425.1 Actinomycetales bacterium
ACCCCCACAGCCCCCGCGCCGACTGCTCCCGAGCGTCACATCACGAGCTACACCCCGCTGCCCACACCGGCTGAGCTGCTCACCGACCTGCCCCTGACCGCCGAGCAGGCGCAGCAGGTCGCCGCTCATCGCGAGCAGGTGCGCGCCGTGCTCAAGGGCACCGACCGGCGCCTGCTGGTCGTCGTCGGCCCCTGCTCGATCCACGATCCGGAGGCGGGCCTGGACTACGCCCGCCGCCTCGCCGCGATCCAGGCCGAGGTGGGCGAGGAGCTGCTGTTGGTGATGCGCACCTACTTCGAGAAGCCACGCACTACCGTGGGGTGGAAGGGCCTGATCAACGACCCGCACCTGGACGGCTCCCACGACATCGCCACCGGCCTGCACCGCGCTCGGGCCTTCCTTCGCGAGGTCACGGCGCTCGGGGTGCCCTGCGCCACTGAGTTCCTCGAGCCGATCAGCCCGCAGTACATCGCGGATCTCATCTCTTGGGGCGCGGTCGGTGCCCGCACCACCGAATCCCAGATCCACCGCCAGCTCGCCTCCGGGCTGTCGATGCCGGTCGGGTTCAAGAATGGCACCGACGGCAGCGTCCAGGTGGCTCTCGACGCGGTCGCGGCGGCCTCGGCGCCGCAGTCCTTCCTCGGGATCGGAAGTGACGGACGGGCGAACCTCGTCTCCACCACCGGCAATCCCGACACCCACCTGATCCTGCGCGGCGGCGCCGACGGCCCCAACTGGGGGCCCGCCCCGGTGCGCGCTGTGGCCGATCGCCTGAGCGCGCAGGGCCTCACCCCGCGCCTGGTGATCGACGCGAGCCACGGCAACAGCGACAAGGACCATCTGCGCCAGGCCGAGGTCGCCACCATGCTCGCCGACCAGATCGCGGTGGACGGCGCGGCGGTCGCAGGGGTGATGCTCGAGAGCAACCTGGTCGGCGGCGCCCAGAAGCTCGACGTGGACCAGGGTCCCGCAGGGCTCCTGCGCGGCCAGTCCGTGACCGACAAGTGCATGGACTGGGAGGCGACCGAGGGCGTGCTGCGTGCGCTCGCCGGCGGAGCGCGTCGCCGCCGCGAGGCCATCCCGGGGCGCGCATGAGCGCCGTGTGCCGCGCCGATGAACATCGGGGGACGAACCTCGCAGGGACCTGTCGGGCGCGGGGGAGGGGGTCTAGCGTCGACAGGGCACTCATGCCCCGATCCCCAGGAGATGTGCCGATGTCCCCCTCTCTCGCTCGCCGTTCCCTGCTCGGCCTCGGCACCGTCGCCGCCGGTGGAGCCGCCGCGACAGCCCTGGCGGCCTCCGCCTCCGCGGCTCCGACGGAGAAGGGCGGGGAAGAGCGCACCGAGCGTCCCGGCAGGGGCAGGGACAACCGGCCGCTGATCGGCCGTGCCCGCCGCGATCGCCTGCACGTGATGGCGTTCAACATCCGCTATGACAACTCCGCCTCCACCGATGTGGGCGATCCGGACCACTGGCCGACCCGTCGGCCGATCCTGATCGACCTGCTCGAGCGTGAGCGGCCCACGCTCCTCGGGGCCCAGGAGGCCCT
>JAAZLF010000151.1 GCA_012799425.1 Actinomycetales bacterium
GCTGCCTGCTGCTCGCCCTGGTCCTGCTGGTCGTGATGGCTCTGGCGGGGCGCGCCTGGCTCTCCGCGGACGACGACGGCTACGAGCGCGACAGCTCGACCACAGCGCAGGAGACCCCCTCGGAGGAAGCCTCCGACGAGGCCCCGGAGGAGACGCCGAGCCCCGATCCCGTCTCCCCCGCCCCCGACGACGCCCACGAGATGACCGAGCTGCGCTCCCCCACCGGCAACATCAGCTGCATGCTGGAGGAGGGCACCGTCTCCTGCTCGCTCGAGGACCGCGACTTCAGCGAGGCCGGCCTCGAGGACTGCCAGGACGGGCCCTTCTCGCTCCAGGTCTCCGACGGCGAGGCGGCCACCGCCTGCGGCTCGTCCTTCCTCAGCGACTCCGCCCAGACGCTCGAGTACGAAGAGAGCGCCGTGCACGGCGACATGGCCTGCACGAGCCGCTTCGACGGCATGACCTGCTGGAACACCATGACCGGCAAGGGATTCACGGCCAACAAGGTCACCTACGAGACATTCTGACCCTGCCTCACGGCCCGCATGCAAAAGCCCCTCACCGCAGCTGCGGTGAGGGGCTGTTCCTTTGAGCTGGAGACGGGAATCGAACCCGCAACCACCTGTTTACAAGACAGGTGCGCTACCGTTGCGCCACTCCAGCGGGCGGACCGGCCGACGGATCGGCCGGTCCGAAGCAGTGTAGAGGGCTCAGCGCCCTCCGGGTGGCAGGGGCTCAGCCCTCACCGCCGTCGGACGCCGCCGATCCGCCGCCTGCGGCCAGCACGTCCTCGCGCAGTGCGCCCGGCGTGCTCCACCCCTCGTAGGCGGTGCCGTCGATCTCGACGTACGGGGTGCCGCCGCCGGTCTCCTCACCATGTGGGTCCGCGACCTGTCGCACCCACGGCTGATAGGTCTTGCCGTCGATGTCCGCCTTGACCTGCTCGGAAGCGCCGGCCTCCTCGGCGAAGCCCCACAGCTCCTCATCGCTGAGGCCCTCGGTCCCCTGCGTAGGCTGGTTCGCGAACACCAGCTTCTGGAAGGCCAGGGCGTTGGCCGGGTCGTCCGCGTAGACCGAGACCAGGGCGTTGGCGGCACGCGAGGAGAAGTCGCCGGAGGTGGACTGCGCATCCATGAAGCGGCGCGGCACCACGTGCACCGTCGCCTCCTCGCCCTCGACCATCGTCGCGAGGTCCTCGGCGTTGATCTCCTCGAAGGTGCCGCAATGGGGGCACATGAAGTCGAGGTGGATCTCCACCACCGGTGCGCCGGAGTCCTCCGCGGCGCCGAGCGCGAGGTACGGCTGCTCGGCGCTCATCCCCTCGGGCGTGGCGACAGGACCGGCCGGCTGCATCGAGCGGTAGATCAGCAGGCCCGCTCCGGCCACGAGCACCAGGGCGACGACGGTGATCGCGGCGATCACGACGGTGCGCACCGTGCGCTGACGCTTGAGCTCAGCCTGTCGCTGCTTGCGCAGCGCCTCGCGCTGCGCTTCGCGGCGCTCCTGCGCTGACTTGGACGAACCGGACGCGGCCATGGATTCTCCTCGCCCCGCTCCGGGGCTGCGGTGGGTGATGGATCGTGGAGAGTTTAACGGTCCCCGGCTGGGAGGAGCGGGGAGGGATGGAGCACCTCACGTGGTGCTGCTCCCGACGGGCGTCACTGCCTCCATAGGGCGATGTCGTCCAGCCGCGGTCCGCTCGGGAAGGGGAAGTAGTCGACCATCCCCTCCCGCGCGAGCAGGGTGAAGGCGACCGCCCCCAGCAGGAGCAGGAGCAGCCCGAGCACCACGGCGCCCCAGAGCATGTCCGGGGCGGCGGCGTCCATCATCCGGTGCGCGCCGTTGCGGGTGGTGCGGCTTCCCAGGCCCACCCAGGTGATCAGCAGCGTGATCGCCATCGCGCTGCCGAAGACCACGGCATCCGGGGGCGGGGAGCCCTGGAGCAGGGTCCATGCGGCGTCGGCCGCGATCCCCACCAGCAGGCCGAGGATCAGCGGGAACAGGGCCTGCAGTGCGATCTCGAGCAGGCCCAGCAGGAAGCGGAACGGGCTGGCGAGACCCGCCCTCCAGCGAGGCCCGGATCCGGCGGCGCCGCGCATCCGCTGCCCCGCCACGGCGTGATGGGACCTCTCCCAGGTGCGGGCGAGCGCACCCAGGCCGAGCAGCATGGCCAGGGCGACGTACGGCGCGATCGCCGCCAGCGCCACGATGAGCAGGTGCCCGATCCACACCAGCAGCGGACGGCGCGGCGGCGGCGCGGGCCAGGGACCGTACGGCGTCATCGGACCGCCGGCGGCGCCCGGTGCGCCCGGATGCTGTGGGAGGAACCGCGGATCCGAGTGCTGTCCGGGGATGTGCTGGTCCGGGCGCGCCTGCACCGGTGCCTGAGTCGGAGGCGCGGCGTACGGGGCGGTGTACTGCTGCGGCGCCTGCTGCTGCGGTGCCTGGCTCGCGGGCGGGGGCACGACGGGAAGGGCCCGGGTGGGCGGTCCGGAGACCGGCAGCACCTCGGTGACGGGCTCCGGCGGGGTCGCGATCCGAGGCAGAGCTTCGGTGCGGGCCTCACCGTCGACCCCGCCGAAGTCCGCGGCCCCCACGGCGGGCAGCACCGCAGTGCGCTCACCGGCGGCGAGCTGCTCCGTCTCCCCCGGATCGTCGTACGCGGTGAGGTCGAGCTCCGCCAGGCGCCCGATCAGCGCCTCGGGGGTGGGGCGCTGCGCAGGATCGGCCTGGAGCGCGTCACGCAGCCAAGCCGCGAGCTCGGTGGGCAGACCGTCGACATCGATCTCCCCCCGCTCGGCACGCAGGAACACCAGGTCGGCCCGGCCGCTGCCGAAGGGTTCGCGACCGGTCGCGGCGAAGGACAGCAGCGCCGCCCACGCCCACCAATCCCCCGCCTCGCCGGTGTGGTCGGTGCGGATCACCTCGGGGTCGAGGTAGGCGGCGGTGCCCATCACCAGCCCGGTGGAGGTCAGGCGGGACTCCTCGGCGGCGATCGCGATGCCGAAGTCGATGATCACCGGATCGAGACGGTCCCCGTCCGGATCGAAGCCGGTCAGAGCCTCCTCGGCGGCACCGCGCAGCATCACGTTGCTGGGCTTGAGATCGCGATGGATCACCCCGGCGGCGTGGATCGCGTGGAGGGTCTGCCCCATCGTCAGGCCGATCTCGCGCACCGCCTCCGGGTGCAGACCGCCGTGGGAGCGCACCGCGTCCTCGAGCGTCGGGCCGGGGATGAACTCCGTGACCACGAAGGAGTCCGAGGAGTCAAGCTCCGCATCCAGGATCCGCACGATGTTGTCGTTGCGCACCAGCTTCTGTGCGGCGACCTCACGGGCCAGGCGCTCGCGGGCACGCGGATCGTCCGCGATCTCATGGCGGAGCAGCTTGATGGCCACCTCGTGGTCATCCGCATCGAACGCCCGGTAGACGATCCCCATGCCGCCGGCGCCGATCCTGCCCA
>JAAZLF010000152.1 GCA_012799425.1 Actinomycetales bacterium
CAAGAGATCTCCGAGCGTTTCGGGTTCAACGTCGACCCGGACGCGGTGATCGAGGACCTGCCGGTGGGCGTGCAGCAGCGGGTGGAGATCATCAAGGCGCTCAGCCGCCGCGCCGAGGTCCTCGTGCTGGATGAGCCCACCGCGGTGCTCACTCCTCACGAGACGGACGAGCTGATGGAGATCATGCGTCAGCTGCGTGACGAGGGCACCTCGATCGTCTTCATCACCCACAAGCTCCGCGAGGTCAAAGCCGTCTCCGATCGCATCACCGTGATCCGTCGCGGCAAGGTCGTGGGCGAGGCGGACCCCTCCGCCGATCAGGCGGACCTCGCCTCCCTCATGGTGGGGCGTCAGGTCTCCCTCGCGCAGGACAAGGCCGAGGCGGCCCCGGGGGAGGTCGCGCTCGAGGTCACCGATCTGCGCGTCACCGATGCCGCCGGCACCCGCACTCTCGACGACGTCTCCTTCGACGTGCGTCACGGCGAGGTGCTCGCGATCGCAGGCGTCCAGGGCAACGGTCAGACCGAGCTCACCGAGGCGCTGCTGGGACTGCAGGAGAACGTGCACGGCTCCGCGACTCTCGAGGGCCGCGAGCTGGTGGGCCGCAGCCCCAAGCAGGTGCTCGACGCGGGCGTCGGCTTCGTCCCCGAGGACCGCACCCACGACGCCCTGGTCGCCGACTTCTCGGTCGCCGAGAACCTCGTGCTGGACCAGCACGACCGCGCCCCCTACGGCAGCCCCGTGGCGATGCGCCTCAAGGTCATCAAGGACAACGCCGAGACGCTGATCCCGGAGTTCGACATCCGCACGGAATCGGCGGCCTCGGCAGTGTCGACCCTGTCCGGCGGCAACCAGCAGAAGGTCGTCATGGCCCGCGCGCTGAACCGCGAGCTCGCGCTGCTGATCGCCTCCCAGCCCACCCGCGGCGTCGACGTGGGCTCCATCGAGTTCCTCCACCGCCGCATCCTCGACGAGCGCGACAAGGGCACCCCGGTGGTGATCGTCTCCACCGAGCTCGACGAGGTCACCCAGCTCGCCGACCGCATCGCCGTGATGTACCGCGGTCAGATCCTCGGGATCGTTCCCGGGGATGAGGACCGCGACGTGCTGGGCCTGATGATGGCCGGCTACACGGTCGAGGCCGCCCGGGAGGCCGTCGCCTCCGGCGCTCGGACCGCCGACTCCCAACTCGCCGACGAAGGAGAGATCGCCTGATGAGCACCTCCGCTGAGACCGGCTCCGCACCCGGCATCGGGGCAGGTGGCACCGATGCTCCGCCCCCGCCCGAGCAGAGCGCCGAGACGGCCCTGGCCAGGACGCTGCAGAAGATCGCCCGCGGCGATGTGCTCGTGGTCGTGATGAGCTTCGTCTTCGCGTTCCTGATCGGCTCCGTGCTGATCGTGATCGCCGATCAGGAGGTCCGCGAGACGCTGGGCTACTTCATCGACCGGCCCACCGACGCCCTGACCGCGATCTGGCAGTCCGTCACCCAGGCCTACGGGGCGATGTTCCGCGGTGCCATCTTCGACGGGCCCGGCTTCTCCCGAGTCGCCGAGGACCTGCGCGAGGCAGGCGGCACCGGCACCTACGTCCTGCTGCCGGCACTGGCCATGGGACTGCGCCCCCTGACCGAGACCCTCACCGTCGGCACCCCGCTGATCATCGCCGCGGCCGGCATGGCCGTGAGCTTCCGGGCCGGCCTGTTCAACATCGGCGGCACCGGCCAGCTGATCGTGGGCGCCATGGCCGCCGGCTACATCGGCTTCAGCGTCGACCTGCCCATCGTGCTCCATCTGGTGGTGTGCCTGATCGCAGGTGTGCTGGCCGGTGGGCTGTGGGGCGGGATCGCCGGCTTCCTCAAGGCTCGTTTCGGTGCCAACGAGGTCATCAGCACCATCATGCTGAACTGGATCGCGACCTACCTGCTGTTCTTCGCGCTCAAGACCGCGGCGTTCACCGGTGCGAACCAGTCCCAGCCCACCTCGCCGTCGGTGGGGGAGAACGCGGCGCTGCCGCTCCTGCTGGGCACCGGGTTCCGCCTCCACGCGGGGCTGTTCATCGCCGCCGGCGCCGCTGTGCTGCTGTGGTGGCTGATGAGCCGCTCCACCATCGGCTTCCACTTCCGGGCCGTCGGCTCCAACCCGCGTGCCGCGCAGGTCGCCGGCATCTCCCCGGCCCGGACCGCCTTCCTGGTCCTCGCCGTCGCGGGCGCCCTGGTGGGCCTCGCCGGTGCAGTGCACGTGCTGGGCACCGAGCGTCGTCTGACGGAGGGGGTGGCCGGCAACATCGGCTTCGACGCGATCACCGTCGCGCTGCTGGGCCGCTCCGGTCCCGTCGGGATCGTCCTGGCCGGCCTGCTGTTCGCGGCGCTGTCCACCGGTGGGCGCTTCATGGAGACCAACCAGGGGGTCCCGCTGGACCTGGTCCAGGTGATCCAGGTGCTGGTGGTGCTGTTCATCGCCGCGCCGCCGCTGGTGCGCACCCTGATCGGGCTGCGCCGCATCGACAACCCCGGCGCCGGTGCCCGCGTGCGCCGTGCCCGTCGGGCACGGACCGGTGCTGAGAAGGGTGCCGTCGCCTCGGGCGCCGCCGCTGTGGCCGCAGAGGCCTCCGCTGCGTCGTCGGGCACCGGAGCCGGGGAGACGACAGCACCGGCCACCACCGCACCGGACGGTTCTGTGCCCGGCCCCCGGACCGGGTCTGCGTACGAGACCGCGCAGGGAGAGCCGCCGGGGCCTGACCCGGCGGAGGAACCGGGCGGCTCGAGCGAGCCGGGCCAAGACAGCACCGACGCGCAGGAGGAGGAGCGATGAGCGCCGCACCCGTGGTCGTCAAGGACGACTCCGCCGTCCAGAAGACTCTCGACGACATCCGGCCTCACAGCTGGTGGCATCTGCCGGTGACCACGACCGTCATGGGCCTGATCGCCCTGGTGGTCTTCGGGCTGCGCGGCATCCCCGGAGTGGAGTCCACCTACGTCCTCGCCCGCGAGGGGGATCTGAACCCGCTGGGCATCGTCCCGGAGCGGATCGCGGTGCCCGCCATGGGCGGAGCCATCGCCCTGTCCATCCTCGCGCTGCTCGCCTCCGTGGGTCTGTGGGTGCTGCACGCCCGCAGCGCGCGTCCGCGCGGCGGAGCTCGGCTGGCCCTGATCGCCGTGTTCGCGGTGGCCTGGATCCTCGCGTTCATGACCTGGGTGATCTCTCAGCGCACGCTCGACGTCACCACGCTGCTGCAGGGCACGATCGTGCTCGCCGTCCCGCTCGCCTTCGG
>JAAZLF010000153.1 GCA_012799425.1 Actinomycetales bacterium
GAGCACGAGCTCATGCGTGATCTGGCCCATCGTCTCCCCCTGTTCATGAGTCGATCTGACGATTCACGCAGGTTACCGCCCGTCGTGCACTCGGAGTGCAGGGTCGGGTCGGTAGACTGCCTGTGTGTTCATCGTGAGTGTGTGTTCCCTGAAGGGCGGCGTCGGCAAGACGTCCGTGACCCTGGGCCTGGCCTCTGCCGCCCTGCATCAGGGGGTGAACACCCTCGTGGTCGATCTCGACCCGCAGGGTGACTCGACCCTCGGGCTGCTCGGCGAACCCGCCAGCACCCTGGACATCGCCGAGGTGCTCTCCTCTCCGCGCACCGAGACGATCGATCGGGCGATCATCGAGACGCCGTGGTCGGCGGACGCCGCCTCGCACCTCGACATCATCCCCGGCTCGAGCCGCTCGGCGATCATGGACTCCCCCGCGCCCTCGCCCAAGGACGTGCGCCGCCACCTGCAGGCCATGGACAAGCGAACCCACCAGTACGACATCGTGATCATCGACTGCCCGCCCTCGCTCAACGGGCTCACCCAGATGGCGCTGGCCGCTTCGGACCGTGCCCTGGTGGTCTCCGAGCCGGGGTTCTTCGCCGTCACCGCGGCCGACCGTGCCCTCAAGCTCGCCACCGAGATGCACGAGGACGGCATCGCGCCCCGACTGCAGCCGCTCGGCCTCGTGGTCAACCGCTACCGTCCCCGCTCGGTCGAGCACCAGTACAGGCTCGCGGAGCTCCGCGAGCTCTTCGGCGATGCCGTGCTGGAGCCCATCATCGAGGAACGCGTGGGTCTGCAGCAGGCCCAGGGCGGTGCCGTGCCGTTGCACCGCTACGAGGGCGCCTCGGGCAAGCGCCTCACCGAGGACTTCGACGCCCTGCTCAAGACGGTCATGGACTCACGACAGAACTCCTGAGCCCCTGAGGCCGCGCCCAGCGGCCGGCCCGGGGACAGGCACGGAGGCAGAAAGAACGGCGAGCCCCTTCCCAGGGCTCGCCGTTCTTGGTGCGTCTGCGGGGCCGGTCAGCCAGCCTGGCGCGAACGACGGCGCTCTGCCAGCTCGTCCTGCAGCGCGAGGGCGGCATCATCAGCGGGGTTCACGCCGGGCAGCACGGCCAGATCGTTCTCGACCTCGCGCCACACACGACCCACCGCGATGCCGAACACACCCTGGCCGCCCTGGACAAGGTCGAACATGTCCTCGGCGGAGGTGCACTCGTAGACCGAGGCGCCGTCGCTCATGAGGGTGATGCCAGCGAGATCGTCGATCCCCCGCTCGCGCAGCGCACCGACGGCCACGCGGATCTGCTGGAGGGAGACGCCGGTGTCGAGGAGGCGCTTGACGACCTTCAGAACGAGGATGTCGCGGAAGCCATAGAGGCGCTGGCTGCCAGAGCCGTGCGCAGCGCGCACACCCGGCTCGACCAGGCCCGTGCGGGCCCAGTAGTCCAGCTGACGGTAGGTGATGCCGGCGGCCTTGCACGCGGCCGGGCCTCGGTATCCGAGCTCGCCCGGCGTGTCCACGACCTCGTCGAACAGCACGCCCTGGGCGGGCTCTGCAGGGACGGTGGACTGCTCGGTGCGATCATCGCCGCTCATGGCGTTCACAACTACCTCCGGGTTCCGGCTCTCCGAGGGGGAAGGGTGAGAGCACGCTCCCAGACTAGCCTGAAGTCGCCGTCGGCCGACAGCAACGCGCCGCCCGAAGGTCACGGAGAGATGACGGAGCGCTGCCTCTCAGGCCTCCCTGAGAGAGGCGCGCAGCACCGCACCATGCAGTGTGATCATGGATTCCCCGAGGTCACGGGCGAAATCCTCGGCCTCGCCCCGTGCTGCGGAATCTCCGGCGCGCGCACGCGGACGCGCTACCGAACGGATCATGTGCGCCTGCCTCTCGGCAGCGGTACGCAGCATCACCAGGTGGCGAGGATGCAGGCCCTCCTCGGCGAGCTCGCGGGCGGCACGCACCAGCTCGAGCTCGGCGGAGCCGTAGAACAGGGCGGCCTCCCTCAGCAGTCCGTACTGCTCCAGCTCGGTCAGGAATTCCTCGTCGACAGAGGCCTCGCGCGCCAGACCCCTGCGGTCCAGCCGGACCGCCTGCAACGTGGAGCTGGGCCCGGGACGGGAGGCGATCGAGGTGACCTCGGAATCGACGCCGTGCTCGAGGAGATGCTCCTTGATGACCTTCAGCGGCCAGAAGCGGTCGCGCTGCGCACGGAGCACGAAGCGCAGCCGGTCCACATCCTCCCGGCTGTACTTGCGGTACCCCGCGGCGCTTCGCTCGGGCGTGATCAGTCCCTCGGACTCGAGGTAGTGCAGCTTCGAATGCGCGAGCTCCGGGAACTCATCGCGCAGCAGCTCGAGCACCTGGCCGATGCTCATCAGTCTGGTGGCACCGGAGGAGCTCGGCCTGCCCGCAGCGGAGGCCGACATCGGATCAGTCCTGCCCGTGGAACGGGTGGTAGGTGAGCCGGTACTTGCCGATCTGGACGTCCTGTCCCGCCTGCAGACGCACCTCGTCCACGCGGTCCTTGCCGACGTAGGTGCCGTTGAGCGAACCGAGGTCCCGCACGAGGAAGCCGTCCCCGTCGCGCACGAAGGCGGCGTGCTTGCGGGAGACGGTCACGTCGTCCAGGAAGATCTCGCTCTTGGGGTGACGCCCCGCGATCGTCGTCTCGGAGTCCAGCAGGAAACGTGCGCCCAGGTTCGGGCCCTTCTGGACGATGAGCAGGGCGCTGCGCGGAGGCAGGTTCTCGATCGCGCGACGATCCTGCGACGACAGACCCGACTCGGTCTCGTCCAGGGGATCGCTGGGCGAGATCGCGCTCAGCTTCGACGTGTGGTCGAGATTATCGTCGTTCCACTCGGTGTTCCCGGACACCGCGCACCCCTTCCTGGCCTGCGACGGACCCAGTGCGATGACCGCACTGGATTCGGCCCGCCCATCTTCGCATGCGATCAGCCCCGAAGGGGACCTTCCAGCCGATGCCGCGTCAAGAATTGACGATCACTTGACCACTCGGGAGTGTTCCGGGGCCGGCAGCTCGACCGTGGCCTCGATGCGGATCTCGTCGTCGG
Organism: Actinomycetales bacterium; assembly: GCA_012799425.1. Lineage (GTDB taxonomy): Bacteria > Actinomycetota > Actinomycetes > Actinomycetales > Dermabacteraceae > Brachybacterium. The sequence continues at coordinate 3,079 of JAAZLF010000153.1, forward strand.
CGGCCGCCGCGAACGTCCCGCCGTCGCCGGCGATCGAGTCCGCCGCCCCTCCGGGGATACGCAGCGCGGGCTCCATCACGGCGGGATCGCCGATCGCCCTCACCTCGTAGGGCGCCCGGATCGAGGTCCCGTCGACCAGCAGGTCGCCGGCGGGGCCGGTCGTGATGGAGGTCGAGGCGACCACTCGCACCTCGCCGATCTGGATCACCTCGGCGCCGGCGTTGCGCAGCTCCTGGACTACCCCGAGCAGCGTCGAGGCTCGCACCGTCCGCTCCGGGTCCGCGATCGACACCAGGACGCCGCGCCCCTGGGCGGGGGCCGTCCCGGCGAGTATCTCGAGATCCTCCAGCCGCTCCTCGGCGGCGTTCTGGGCGGCGACATCCCCCTCGCGGCCCGAGCGCAGCGTCTCGAGGGTGCGGTCGAGCTCGGCGTTCTCGACCTCGAGATCGGCGGCGTGGCGTCCCGACTCGTCGAGCAGCCGCACCAGCTCCTGCTGGCTGGCGCCCTCGAGCGAGTCGTCGCCCTGTCGGACCTGGGCCACGATCGACAGACCCAGCAGCAGGCACAGCAGGCCCACGATCAGCTGCGAGAGCGTGGCCTGGGGGCGCAGAGTGTCGCGGAAGCGCCGCCAGACCAGCTTCTGCTGCTCCGGCGAGCCGGGGGTGCGGGTGCCGTCGCTCATGACCGGAACAGCAGGCGCCTGATCGCCGCGGCGTTGGAGAAGATCCGGATCCCGAGCACCACGATCACTGCGGTGGAGAGCTGTGAACCCACCCCGAGCTGGTCGCCCAGGAACACCAGGAAGGACGCGATCATCACGTTGAACAGGAACGAGGTGATGAAGACATGCGAATCGAAGGCGCCGTTCAGGCTGGCCCGCAGACCGCCCGCAAGGGTGTCGAGCGAAGCGACGACGGCGATCGGGAGATACGGCTGCAGCACCACGGGGACGTCGGGCTGGACGACGACGCCGAGCACGATGCCCAGCACGAGTCCGATGATGGCGATCATGGGGTCTCCTCCTCGCCGCCGCGTCCGGCGGTCGACGGGTCGGTCGGTTCGATGGTCTGCGGGGTCTCCTGGACACCGTCGGGCCCGTCGCCGAGGACGGATGCCTCTCGCAGCGTGCCCACCGCCCGCGCGGGCACCGTGAGCTCGCCCTCGCTCTCCCAGGAGATCCGGATGCCGAAGCGGCGGGAGATCTCGTCGAGGTACTCCCCCGTCTCCCCCTCTGCGACCGCTGAGCGCAGCTGCTCCGGGTCGCCGAGCGCGGTGATGCTGTAGGGCGGGGACAGGGGACGGAAATCGACCAGGATCGCGGAGCCCGCGGTGCGGATCGCGCTGGTGGCGGTGATGCGCTGACCGTTGACCGAGATCGCCTCCGCCCCGGCGGCCCACAACCCGTTGACCGCGATCTGGACGTCTGCGTCGGTCACGCGGTTCACGGTGCCGGCGCCGCCGCCGGAGCTCGAGGGCAGCTGGGCGGAGTCCTCGAGCACGAGCTCCACGCCGGAGCCGCTCAGGGGGACTCCTCCCCCGGCGTGCTCGTAGGAGCCGAGCCGCTGGGAGGCCCCCTCCCCGGCCCCGTCGAGGACGGAGCCCTGCACGCCGGCGATCTCCCGCTCGAGCTCCTCCTGCCGCTGCTCGAGCAGATCGGTCTCGGCGCGGGTGTCACGGACCTCCTGTTCCAGAAGAGCCCGGGGGCTGTCCTCCGCCGCCGCGTCGCGCCGCAGATCCAGGACGGCCACGGCGGTCGCGAAGCCGAGCAGGAGAGCCAGCACCAGGGTGATGACCCGCGTGGCACCGACGTCCGGCGGAGCGGCCTCGGCGTCGGGGTGCTCGTGAGAGCGCAGCGTGTCCACGCCGTAAGGGTCCGCGGTCAGGGCGCGCAGCAGCGACGTCGGCGAGTACGGTGTCTCGCCGTGTGGTGTCGAATGGTCTGCCTCGCGCATGCCTGAAGTGTAGGAGCGCGGCCGAGACAGGGGACGCAGACCCGCCTGACGGGACCGCCTCGTGACCTCGGCACGGCAGCACCTTCCGTCCCCGCGGGGCCCGGGGCACGGCGCAGGTGCCGCAGGTCACGCTCGTCCCGATTCGCCTCGGGGCCGAGGTCGGGGTACTGTAATCCTCGGTCCTCCGGTGACGGAGGGTCTCGGGCTGTGGCGCAGCTTGGTAGCGCACTTGACTGGGGGTCAAGGGGTCGCAGGTTCAAATCCTGTCAGCCCGAC
>JAAZLF010000154.1 GCA_012799425.1 Actinomycetales bacterium
AGCCCCTTCTCGATCGAGGTGCAGGGCACGAAGGGCACGTTCCAGCACGGGCTCGGCGCCGACGGCGGCACGAGCGTCGACACCGGCGAGGGCCCCGTCGCACTCGACATCCCGGCCGACGCGGAGAACCCCTTCGCGCAGTGGGTCGAGGCGATCCGCACCGGTGAGGACACCACCGAGAACCTCGAGCGCGCCCAGGCCCTGACCGCTCTGGTGGTCGCGGCGAACTCCGCGGCCGCCTGAGCCCGCAGCATCCCAGATCCGATCCACCCCACGAACCTCATGACCATCGCAGAAGCAGGAGCATCCATGACCAGCACCGTCCCCTCCCCCGTCCGCATCGGCATCCTCGGCGGCGGCGGCATCGCCACCGCCCACCTCAACGCCTACGCGGCCGTCTCCGACCGCGCAAAGGTCACGGCCATCGCCGACGTCGACCCCGAGGCGCTCGCCCGCCGCGAGGCAGAGACCGGCGCCACCGGCTACGCCGACTTCAAGGAGCTGGTGAAGGACGAGAACGTCGACGCGATCGACATCTGCCTCCCCCACCACCTGCACACCCCCGCGATCCTCGCCGCCGCCAAGGCGGGCAAGCACATCCTGTGCGAGAAGCCGCTGTGCCTCACCCCGGAGGAGGCGAAGGAGGTCTCCGAGGCGGTGAAGGAGGCGGGCGTGACGCTGATGTGCGCGCACAACCAGCTGTTCATGCCGGCCGTGGCCAAGGCCAAGGAGATCCTCGACGCGGGCACGCTCGGTGAGGTGTACGAGGTGCGCACCACCGACTCGTTCTACAACGACTTCGACCCGGACTCGATGGGCTGGCGCGCGAACGCCGCGACTTCCGGCGGCGGCGAGCTGATCGACACCGGCTACCACCCCACCTACCTGATGCTGCACCTCGCCGGTGCGGTCCCCACCAGTGCCTTCGCGATGCTGTCCACGCATCGCCTGAAGTTCATGGAGGGTGAGGACTCGGCGCAGGTGCTGGTGCGCTTCGACAGCGGCGCGGTGGGCCAGATGGTGACCTCCTGGGCATACCAGGCCGCGCCGGGCACGGACCGGTTCTCGGTGGTGGGCGAGAAGGGCTCGCTCAGCTCCGACGGCTCCACCCTGCGGGTGCAGGTGCGCGGCGAGGAGGAGCAGGTGTTCGAGCACGAGCAGGTGGAGACCTTCGCCGCGGAGATCGAGCACTTCGTGGACTGCCTGATCGCCGGTGAGCGGCCGATCAACACCGAGGTCGAGGGCGTCAGCGTGCTCGGCGTGATCCTCGCTGCCTACGAATCCTCCCGCACCGGGAAGATGGCGGACGTCATCAGCCTCTGAGGCTGCTCGGCCCCTCGCCTGCCCACGCTGCGGGGCCGGCCCGTGCTCGGGTCGGTCCCGCAGCGTGCTGGGTCAGCGAGCTCCGCAGAACAGGCGGAGGTGGACGAGTGCTGGCATCGGCTGAGGTGGGCGACTGCTGGCACCGGCCGAGGTGGACGAGTACTGGGACCGGCTGACCTGGGTAAGTGCTGGCATCAGCTGAGATGGGCGAGTATCGCGCGCCGGCCGGGTGGACGAGTGCTGGGACCGGCTGAGGTGGACGAGTACTGGCGCACTACGACGTGCTGTGGCAGAAACTGCCTCGAGCAAGCCCTTTCCACGCCAGTACTCGACCATGCCCACCACCCCGAGGGCCTAGAGCCCGCCACCCCGGGGGCCTAGAGCCCACCACCCCGTAGCTCTAGAGCCCGCCACCAGTGGACCTAGAGCCCACCACCCCGAGGGCCTGGAGCCCGCCACCTCGTGGCCCTAGACTCCCCACACCCGACGTGAGGAGACGTCATGCCGCCGGACTCTGCCCTGAGCCGCTCACCCCTGCCACCCCCGCTGACGCGCCGGAGCCTGCTGGTCGGTGCCGGGGCGGCGGCGACCGCCGTGACCCTGGCCGCCTGCGACGAGCCGACCGGGATCCAGGACCCCGACGGCGGAGGCGGTGACCTCACCGCCTCCGTGACCAGGTACGGGGCCGCGACCGGGGATCTCGAGGTCTGGCAGGTCACCTACGACATCGACGAGGACGCCGATCCCCCGGGCACCTACACCGCGAAGGCGCAGGCCGCCCGCCATGCCGCGCTCCAGGCGAAGCTCGAGGAGCAGGAGTGGAGCGCGGACGCACCGCTGCTGGTGCTCGACCCCTACGGCACCACCCGCACCGGGCTGTACGTCCACTTCGCCGATGCCGCTGGCGGGATGCTCGAGTTCACGGTCGATGTCGACGCGACCGCCGAGTACCGGCGCACCGCGGCGAACCATGACCAGGGCAGCGGTTTCACCGGCCTGCTCGTCGGCTTGGTGCCCGGGGCGCACAACCGGCTCACCGTGTCCTGGGCCCCCGAGGGCGGGGACGTGGTCTCCCACGAGCTGCACATCCTGCCGCCCACGCCCACCGGGGACTACCCCACCCAGCTCTCGGCCGAGGTGCCCGATCCCGATGCGCTCAGCGCCGGGCTGTTCGCGATCACCGGCATCTCCGGCCGGGGCGAGACCACGCGGCTGTTCGACAACGCCGGCGTGGGACGCGGCGAGCTGCTGTCCACCGACCATCCCACCCACAACATCCGCATCGAGGACAACCGCCTGGTGACCACCACCGGGGCGCGGCAGGTCAGCGTGATCGACCCCTTCGGGCATGCCGAGCCGATCATCGACACCGGCGACCAGATCATCCATCACGACCTGGAGGTGCTCGGGGACCACGTCTACGCGCTCACCTCGAAGGATGGCGAGGACACGGTCGAGGACCGCATCATCCGCATCGATCTGACCTCCGGCGAGGTGGTGGAGGTGGTGGATCTGCAGACGGTCTTCCCCGCCTACGAAGAGCTCGCCCACCCACGTGAGGGCGGCTTCGCCGGCGGCACCGACGCGACCGGGAAGGACTGGATCCACGTCAACTCGATCCAGATCGTCGAGGGGGTCATGTACCTCTCGGCCCGCGAGACCTCCACCGTGATCGCGCTGGACGATGCGCTGGAACCGGATTCTGAGCCGTCGGTGCGCTGGATGATCGGGGTCGAGGGGATCTGGGAGGGCACCGGCTACGAGGAGCTGTTCCTGGCCCCGGAGGGCTCACCCGCCGGCAACGCCGGGCAGCACACCGTGGCCCGCCTGGACGACGAGGCACTGCCCGAGGGGCAGTACTTCATCGAGATGTACAACAACAACCACTGGTACATGGGCACCCGGGACGAGGAGGTGTGGAAGGAGGTGGGCCCCGAGGGCGCCTTCCCGGGCGAGTTCGACGGGGTCAGCCACATCCTGCGCTACCTGGTCGACGAGAGCGCCGGCACCTTCCGCGAGGACCTGCGGGTGGACGTCGCCTACTCCTCGGTGGTCTCGAACGTCCAGCGCATCGGCGGGGACTCGCTGACCCACCCGATGGTCGTGAACTCGGGCAAGGCGAACGTGTTCACCGAGCACGACGCCGAGGGCCGGCTGCTCGGCACCTTCCGCTACGACTCCTCGAACATGGCCTACCGGGTGTACAAGGACGCCTTCGAGGGGTTCTGGTTCACCGGAGCCTGAGCCGCGGCGGGATCTCGACGGCCGCGCCGCGGCAGCAGGCGCTCTCGGCACGGTGCGGCTGATGGGCGAGGCGCGGCCCGGCTGCCGGGTTCACTCGATCCAGGCGGTGTCCACGGATTTCCCGTCCACCGCGGCGCGCAGCGCACCGAGCACGAGTGCCATCGCGGCGGCTCCGGGGTCGATGACGCCCTTGGCCACGTCACCGACGTAGCTCGCACGCCCGCGCTTGGCGATGTTCTCGGCGGTGGCGCGGGCGGCCTCGACGGCGGCCTGCTCCGCGGCGGCGAGCGAGGCGGGGGCGTCCTTCCCGGCCTCGAGCGCCTC
>JAAZLF010000155.1 GCA_012799425.1 Actinomycetales bacterium
GACGCCGAGGAGCTGCGCGAGGTGGTGCGGCGCTCCGCCGTGCGGCTCGAGATCGAGCTCGAGGAGGCGGCGGCGGTCGAGGTCGCCTCCCGTTCGCGGGGGACGCCGCGCATCGCCAACCGCCTGCTGCGCCGGGTGCGCGACTGGGCCCAGGTGCGGGGCAGCGGCCGGCTCGACCTCGACGCCGCGCAGCAGGCACTGCGCGTCTACGAGGTGGACGCACGGGGACTGGACCGTCTCGACCGCGCCGTGCTCTCGGCGCTGTGCGGCCGTTTCAGCGGGGGGCCCGTCGGCCTGTCCACGCTCGCCGTCGCGGTGGGCGAGGAGGTCGAGACCGTCGAGACGATGATCGAGCCCTACCTGGTGCGCGAGGGATTCCTGCTGCGGACGCCCCGAGGCCGCGCCGCCGCCCCTGCGGCATGGACGCACCTGGGGCTCGAGCCGCCGGAGGGGCCGGAGGGCGTCGCCCCGATGCTCGGGCGCTTCTGACTGATCGATGATCGACACCTCACCCTGAGAGGCGCAGTGCCGCTCGGCGGGTACAGTGGGGCGGTCAATCGTCCGCGGCAGGACCCGATCCGTGCAGGAGCATCGTGAGGGGCTGTCCGCCGAAAGGAACTTCGTGGAATCCCTTCTTCCTCTCCTGCTCATCTTCGCCGTCATGATGCTGCCGCTGCTGTTCATGTCGAACCGCCAGCGGAAGGCGCAGATGAAGCAGGCAGAGCTGGTGAAGCAGCTGGGCGTGGGCGACGAGGTCCGCACCCACTCCGGCTTCTACGGCCTGATCATCGAGTCCTACGACGACGTCGTGATCCTCGAGTCCGAGAACGGCGCCCAGACCAAATGGGCCCGTCAGGCGATCGCCCAGGCCGTCGACCCCGTCGAGGAGGTCGAGCAGGTCGAGGAGATCGAGGACGAGGGCGGCATCCCCGGCGTGACCATCTCCGAGGACGACCCCCGCGCCGACGACTCGCGCCGCAGCGAGCACTGAGAGGCACCGGCCGCGTCCAGGGCGCCCGTCCCGGAACGCACACCTGATCACCCCTCGTCCGCCGTCCTGAGGAACTTCGCATCATGCCCGCACGTCGCATAGCCCTCGCGGCCCTCGCGGTGCTGATCCTGCTGCTCGGCGGCGGAATCGGCGCCGGGGTCTGGAAGGGCGACTGGCAGCCAGCCCCCAAGCTCGCCCTCGACCTCGAGGGCGGCACCCAGATCATCCTGCAGGCGCAGTCCCGGGACGGCTCCCCGATCGACGCGGCGGCGATGGAGCAGGCGCGCCAGATCATGAGTCAGCGCGTCAACGCCATGGGCGTCGCGGAGACCGAGATCACGGTGCAGGGCGGCACCAACATCGTCATCGACGTCCCCGGTCAGCTGGATCAGGCGACGTCGGAGGCCGTGCGCCAGACCGCCGCGATGTCGTTCCGGCCGGTCCTGGGCGTGGTCGCCCCCGAGGGCACCGGCGAGGCGATGCCGTCCGACGGGGGAGGCGACGCCTCGGACGCCGGCGGCGAGGCTGAGGAGGAGACCTCCAGCGCTCCCGCTGATCCTTCCCAGCACCTGTTCGACGGCGTCCTCGGCTCGGACTCCTCGATGGCGCCGCCGCCTGCCCCGGCCGACGGCGAGCTCCAGCATCCGGCATGGTCCATGGACTGGATGACCCCTGAGGTCCAGACCGAGCTGATGGCCGCGGACTGTGTGGATCCCCGAGCGCAGCAGGAGAAGGTCGCGGAGGCCTCTTCCGACGAGCCCGTCGTCGCCTGCGCCCCGGACGGCACGGCGAAGTACCTCCTGGGCCCCGAGGTGGTGGCCGGTGCGGCGATCGAGAGCTCCAGCGTGGGCTCCGACGTCACCCCGACCGGCCAGCCGACCGGCTACTACGTGGTGAACATGCGCTTCGCCGACGACGCCGCACAGTCCTTCTCCGATATGACCGGCGCCCTCTACAACGGCCAGGGCGCCACCGGTGCCTTCGGGATCGTGCTGGACGGCCTGGTCATCTCTGCTCCCGAGGTCCAGGAGCCCTCCCCGGGAGGGGAAGCCCAGATCTCCGGCAACTTCTCGCAGGAGGATGCCGCGCAGCTTTCCGATCAGCTGCGGTTCGGTGCGCTCCCGCTCGAGTTCGAGGTCGCCTCGGAGCAGCAGATCTCCGCGACCCTCGGAGCGGACCAGCTCCAGATGGGCCTGATCGCGGGACTGATCGGCCTCGCGCTGGTGGTCCTGTACGCATTCGGCCAGTACCGGCTGCTCTCGATCGTGACCATGTCGAGCCTGGTCATCATGGGCCTGCTGACCTACGCGACGCTCACCGTGCTCTCGAACATCCCCGAGATCGGCTACCGGCTCTCCCTCGCCGGAGTGGTCGGTCTGATCGTGGCGATCGCCTTCACCGCGGACTCGTTCATCGTCTACTTCGAACGCGTCCGGGACGAGATCAGGGAAGGCCGGGGCATCGTCGCCGCCGTCGACCACGGCTGGGACCGTGCCAAGCGCACGATCCTCGCTTCCGACATGGTGAACCTGATCGCGGCCGTGGTGCTCTACGTGCTGTCGACCGGCGGCGTGCGTGGCTTCGCCTTCGTGCTCGGACTGACCACGGTGCTCGACCTCGTGATCGTCTTCCTGTTCACCCACCCGGTGCTGCAGGCGCTGGTGCGCACCCGGTTCTTCGGCAAGGGGCACCCCTGGAGCGGACTCGACCCCGCGCGGCTGGATCGGGATGTGCCCGCCTACGCCGGGCGCGGCCGTGTGCGCGTGGCCGGAGAGCGCGGCCGACGGGGCCGCGGCGAGGCGGAGGAGGAGGTCCGCGAGCCGCTCGCCGTCCGCCGCGCCCGGCTCGAGCGGGAGGCCGCCCAGCGAGAAGCGGCCGCAGGGACAGCAGGCACTGCCTCCCCGCAGACCGCGGCAGAGCCCGGTGACGACAGCGCCGGCAGCGACGACGACTCCGAGGAGCAGGACCGATGAGCGCGACCTTCGCCCGATTCGGCAACGACCTCCACGCCGGACGGCGGATCATCCCGCTGGTGGCCCGCCGCAGGACCTGGTACCTGCTCAGCGTGATCGGCATCGTCCTGCTCGTGGGCCTGGCCGCGCTGCGCGGCCCCAACCTCGGCATCGAGTTCACCGGAGGTTCCGAGTTCCAGGTCGCCGGCGTCGCGGACACCGAGCAGTCCTCGGCACGCGATGTGGTCCGCGAGCACCTGCCCGACCACGAGCCCAAGATCACCGTGCTGGGCCAGGACACGCTGCGGGTCCAGACCGAGCAGCTCGACTCCACGGAGACGGCCGCTCTCGCCGAGGATCTCGCCGGCGCGTACGACGTTCCGCCCGAGTCGATCTCCACCTCCTACATCGGCCCGGTGTGGAGCGGCGACGTCACCGAGAAGATGCTCCGCGGCGTGATCGTGTTCCTCGTGCTCGTGGCCGGCATGATGGCGCTGTACTTCCGCAATCTCAAGGCGTCGATGGCCGCCCTGGGGGCGCTGCTGCACGACATGGTCATCACCGCGGGCATCTACCTCGTGGTGGGCTTCGAGATCACCCCCGGCACCGTGATCGGGTTCCTCACCGTCATGGGCTACTCGCTCTACGACACGATCGTCGTGTTCGACAAGGTCCGCGAGAACACCGTGGGCCTCACCAGGCAACGGCGCACCACCTACGCGGACCAGGTCCAGCTCGCCGCCAACCAGACCCTCGTGCGCTCCATCAACACCTCGGTGGTGGCGCTGCTCCCGATCGGTTCGATCCTCGCGATCGGCGCCTTCCTGCTGGGCGCAGGCACCCTCAAGGACATCTCGCTGGCCCTGTTCATCGGCATCATCGCCGGCACCTACTCCTCGATCTTCCTCGCGCCGGGCTTCCTGGTCGATCTGCGTCGCAGGGAGCCCGAGATCTCCGAGCACACCGAGCAGGTCCTGCGCGCGCGTCGTGGCGAGGACGCCGCTCCGCCGGCCGCCCGGCGCGCGCGCACCACGCTCGAAGAGGCTCCTGAAGACGGCTCGGAGAGCAGGGCGGACGAGCCGGAGGCTGAGCGCACGGCAACGGAGGCAGACGACGCCGCCGAGGGCGAGGAGACCGCCGAGGCCGCCCGCCCCGAGCGGGATCAGCCGCGCCGCACCACCGGTCGCCGACGCACCGCACCCGAGCAAGGACACTGATGAATGACCCCGTGCGCCCCAAGGCGCAGATCGACGCGATGCTGCACACCCACATCGCCGAGTACCCCGACTTCCCGACCCCGGGCGTGCTCTTCCGGGACATCACCCCGCTGCTGCGCGATGCCGAGGCCCTGCGTGCGGTCATCCGCCACTGGACCACGCTCATCCCCGAGGACGTCGAGTACATCGTCGGCACGGAGGCGCGCGGCTTCGTGCTCGGCGCACCGCTGGCCTACGAGATCGGCGCCGGCTTCATCCCGGCACGCAAGGCGGGCAAGCTGCCCGGGGCCCCCGCCGGCCTGACATACGACCTCGAGTACGGCAGTGCGGAGATCCAGATCCCCGAGGACTCGCTGCCCGCGGGGGCACGGACCCTCATCGTCGACGACCTGCTGGCGACCGGTGGCACCGCAGCGGCCACGGTCGAGCTCGCACGCCGCTTCGACGTCGAGATCCTCGGGGCATCGTTCCTCATCGAGCTCGTGGGCCTCGGCGGGCGTGATCAGCTCCCCGACGTCCCGCTGACGACCGTATGGAGCATCACCGACTGACGGATTGACCGCGCCGCCTGGTGCCTCGAGCGCCGCGGTCGGATCGCGGCCCTAAGGGGTGCCCCTCAGCTCCGTCCGGCCACCGGTGACCCGCGCGTAGACTGGAGCCTCCCAGCCAGGAGGTGCACATGCCGCAGCAGCCCGGATCCGACCCCGCGACGACCGACGGCCCGCGGGCGGGCGCCCAGCGCGCTCCGGCACCCGCGCCTGCTCCGCAGTCCCCGTCCCCGGCGCCCCGTCGGGCGCGTTCAAGACTGTCCTTCTTCGCGCCGAGAGCAGGATCCTCGGTCGATCCGCTCCTGGCCCCGCTGCTGGAGACGATGACCGCGGTCAGCCCGAAGGAGAATCTGGAGATCGTCCGGCGGGCGTACACGGTCGCCGAGCGCGCCCACCGTGGGCAGACCCGCAAGAGCGGCGACCCGTACATCACCCATCCCGTCTCGGTCGCCACGATCCTGGCCGAGCTCGGCTCGCCCGCCGAGGTGGTCGCCGCCGCGCTGCTGCACGACACCGTCGAGGACACCGACTACTCCCTGGAACGGCTGCGCTCCGAGTTCGGCGAGGTGATCGCCGTGATGGTCGACGGCGTCACCAAGCTGGACAAGGTCACCTATGGCGAGGCCGCCCAGGCCGAGACGGTTCGGAAGATGATCGTGGCGATGAGCCGCGACGTGCGCGTGCTGCTGATCAAGCTCGCCGACCGTCTGCACAACGCCCGCACCTGGAAGTACGTCCCCGCCGCCTCCGCCGAGAGGAAGGCGAAGGAGACTCTCGAGATCTACGCGCCGCTGGCGCATCGACTGGGTCTGAACACTATGAAGTGGGAGCTCGAGGACCGCTCCTTCCAGGTGCTCTATCCGAAGGTGTACGAGGAGATCGTCTCCCTGGTCGCCCAGCACGCTCCTGCGCGGGAGCAGTACCTCTCCACCGTCTCGTCCAAGATCCACGAGGATCTGAGGAAGGCGCGGATCAAGGCCGAGGTGACGGGGCGTCCTAAGCACTACTACTCGATCTACCAGAAGATGATCGTGCGAGGACGCGACTTCTCGGACATCTACGACCTGGTGGGCATCCGGGTGCTGGTGGACACCGTCCGGGACTGCTACGGCGTGCTGGGGACCCTCCATGCGCGCTGGTCGCCGGTGCAGGGACGGTTCAAGGACTACATCGCGCTGCCGAAGTTCAACCTCTATCAGTCGCTGCACACCACGGTGATCGGCCCCACGGGGAAGCCGGTGGAGGTCCAGATCCGCACCCACGAGATGCATCGTCGGGCCGAGTACGGCGTCGCCGCCCACTGGAAGTACAAGGCGATGGCCGGGAGCCAGGGCGGCGCCGACGCCTCCCCGGTCGCCAACGACGCGGCCTGGCTGCGGCAGCTCATGGATTGGCAGAAGGAGACCACGGACTCGGGCGAGTTCCTGGACTCGCTGCGGTTCGAGATCAACACCCAGGAGGTGTACGTCTTCACTCCGAAAGGTGACGTGCTGGCGCTTCCGCAGGGAGCCACGCCGGTCGACTTCGCCTACTCGGTGCACACCGAGGTGGGCCACCGCACCATCGGTGCACGCGTCAACGGGCGCCTGGTCTCGCTCGAGTCCTCCCTCTCCACAGGGGACGTGGTGGAGGTCTTCACCTCGAAGTCCCACGACGCCGGACCCAGCCGCGACTGGCTCGGCTTTGTGAAGTCGCCCCGCGCGCGCAACAAGATCCGTCACTGGTTCTCGAAGGAGCGCCGGGAGGAGGCGCTCGAGAAGGGCAAGGAGGAGCTGGCCAAGGCCCTGCGGCGCCAGGACCTGCCGATGCGGCGGCTGCTGACCCATGAGACCCTGGCCACGGTCGCGGACGACCTCAACCTCCCCTCGGTCGATGCGCTGTACACGTCGATCGGCGAGAACCACACGGGCGCTCAGCACGTGGTCGAGAAGCTGCGGGCCTCCTTCGGCGGCTCCGAGGGGGCGGAGGAGGACCTCGCGGAGATCACGCTGCCGTCCCGGGTGCGCTCCAGGGCCACCCGCACTGAGCGGCACACCTCCGAGACCGACCAGGGCGTCATCGTCGACGGGCATGCGGACCTGTGGGTCAAGCTCGCCAAGTGCTGCGCCCCGGTGCCGGGGGACCCCATCGTCGGCTTCATCACTCGCGGCTCCGGCATCTCCGTGCACCATGAGACCTGCGCGAACGCGATCCAGCTGCAGGAGCAGCAGCCCGATCGGATCGTCGACGTCTCGTGGTCGGGCCGGCACAGCACGGCGTATCTGGTGCACATCAAGGTCGAGGCCCTCGACCGGCCGCGGCTGCTGACCGATCTGGCCCTGGTGATCTCCGAGCAGCAGGTGAACCTGCAGTCGGCGTCCGCGCAGTCCAACACCGATCGCCTGGCCACCACCTTCTTCTCCTTCGAGCTCGCCGATCCCTCCCACCTGAAGTCGGTTCTGGCACATGTGCGGCGCATCGAGGGCGTCTATGACGTCTATCGCGTGACGGCCGACGGCAAGCCGGTGGGAACGGGCGCTCCGCTGACCACGAGCTGACCTCCCAGAATCTTCTCCAGGCGATCACGGGCGGCCTGCACTCCGGGATAGCGGTGCATCGTCCGCAGGCGCAGGCGGATCTCCTCGGCCTGGGCGTGACCGCTGTCGAGCAGTCGGTGCAGAGCTGGTTCCGCGACCCACGGCGGGGCGAATCTCAGCAGATCCAGCGCAGTGCGCACCGGGACGGTGACGGGCGCGCCGCCCACCGTCTCGACATCGCCCGGCAGCAGACGTGAGTGTCGCAGCACGACCCCTGCCAGATCACCGCGATGGGCGGGGGAGAGCAGCTCCGCATAGGGCGGCGGCATGCCGCCCAGCACGACCCATGCCGCGGACGGTCCGGCGATGACGTGATGCGCCTGCAGGTGCCCACCCATCGCGCAGCCGAGGGCGAGCGCCCTCTGCACCGCGGTCCGGAGCAGATCGGGCGGCAGGAAGATCCCCGGCAGGATCCGTTGGAGCTTGCCGTCGACGATCAGTCCGTGGGTCGCGGGGGTCTCGTCCCACCGCTGCAGGGCGGCACCGAGCGGGACGGCGAGCTCGGCGGCGTGCCGGGACCATGCCGCGCACAGCCCGACCGACGGGGGAGCGCTCTCGTCGGGGCGATGGTGCTCGAGCGGGCCGTGCTGCGCAGGCGTGGCGCTCCGAGCCCGGATGATGCGGCGCGGGGCGGGGAGCTCTTCCATGACTCGACTCTGCTCGGCGAGGAAGCGGACCGCAAACGCCCCGCCTGTCGCTGTGGACAGACGGGGCGGTGGAGGAGAGGTCGACCGCACCGATGCGGGTCGGGATCTCCTGGCGGTCAGCCGAGGTCGCGAGCGGAGCGCTCGATCACCGCGAGCCACTCCTTGCGAGCCTCGAGCGCGGCCTCTGCCTCGGCGATCTTCTTCGGGTCACCGCCGGCGACCGCCTTGTCGTAGGCCTCCTGGTAGGACGCGATCGCGGAATGGAGCTGCGAGGACGCACCCTCCACACGAGCCTTGGTGCGCGGATCGGTGCGGCGCCACTCGTCCTGCTCGGCGCCCTTGATCGCGCGCTCCACGGCCCGCAGGCGCTCATCGATGCGACGCATATCGCCGCGTGGGACCTTGCCCGCCTCCTCCCAGCGGTCCTGGACGGAGCGCAGAGACGCCTTCGCCGCATCGAGGTCCTTGGCCGGGTCGATGGCCTCCGCCTCGACCAGCAGTGCTTCCTTGACCTCGAGGTTCTTGCGCTGCTCGGCCTCGATCTCGTGCAGGTCCGCGTTGCGTGCCTGGAAGAACGTGTCCTGGGCGGCCTTGAAGCGCTTCCACTGCGCATCGTCCTTCTTGCGGCTGCCGCGCGGGGCGCTGCGCCACTGAGACATCAGGTCCTTGTAGGCACGGACGGTGGGACCCCAGTCGGTGGATTCCTGCATCGCCTCGGCCTGCGCGATCAGCTCCTCCTTGATCGACGCGGCCTCGGAGTGCTTGGCATCGAGCTGGGAGAAGAACTGCTTGCGCATCCTGTCGAAGGTGGCACGAGCCGCCGAGAGCCGCTTCCACAGCGCTTCCTCGGTGGGGCGGTCCAGCGACACGCCCTCCTTCTGCATCTGCTTCCAGGTCGGCACCATCTGGCGCATGGTCTCGCCGGCGTTCTTCCAGGAGATCTGTTCCGGATCGGTGGCGACGAGGGCCTCGATGGACTCCACGAACTCGGTGCGGCGGCGGGCGGAGACCTCCCTGTCCGCGGCGCGCTCGGCCTCGATCGCCTTGATCTTCTCCTTCGCCTGCTCGCGGAGATCCGCAGCACGCGCACGCAGAGCGGGGATGTCGCCGACGACCTGCGGCTCCTTGAGATTCTTGCGCAGATTCTCCAGCAGACGGTTCAGCTCGTTCTGCGTGTGCTCGGGAGCGTTGAGGGTGGTCTGGGTCAGGTCCAGGAACGCGACGAGGTCGAGGTACCCGCGGGCGAAGGGTTCGAGAGCCTTGGCCCGGTCGGCCTCGCTCTCGATCCCGCTTCCGGCTGTCCCGACGGTCCGCACCTGAGTGCCGTCCTGGACGGTGACCGTCCCATCCTCAGCGATGCTGCCGAAGCCGATCGCCGTGGCGATCTCCTCGGGGTCGTACTCCGTGACCGGAGGCGCGACCGGCAGAAGAGCCGCAGAGGGCTTCTTCGCCGCGAGCGCCGCAGGGGAGGGCATGGACGGCTTCGGTGCGGTGGCGGGCGTCGGAGCCGGCGCCGACGGGGCGGGATCGGCCGTCGCGGTGCCGGCCTCGGAGGCTGCCGTGTCTTCCTCGCTCGCCTCTGGCACGGCAGCGGCCTCGGAGGCATCGGCGTCGCCCTCGGCCTGCCCGGGCTCTGTCTGCTCCTGCGCAGCTCCGGCGGCGGGCTCGGGCTCCGCAGCGGGGCCGGCGGCACCCACGGGGGAGTCCTCCGGGGCGGGGACGGAGTGGGTCTGGGGCGTCGAGGACTGATCAGCGCTCTGATCGGCGACCGTCCCGGGGGACTGATCGGCGGGGGTCGACGCGGGGACGGGAGTCTCGGACTCGCTCACGATTGAGCTCCTTCGGAGGGATCCGCTGCAAGGCGGGACACTGCCGCCGGGGTCGGCGGTCGGGCGGGCACGTGGGCTGCCCCGGGCGACGGGGAGAACCACGTCACGGAACTCTACAGTGACCGGCGCATCTCGTCAGACAGGTCCCGCCCCTGATGTTCGGAGCGCGTGATGGGGCGATGGGGCGATAATGGTGCTCGGCACTCGGCCCAAGAACCAGAAGGATGTGCACCGCATGGCGAAGATCGCCGCCCTGTCAGGATTCCCGGAGTGGCTCCCCGCGGAGCGACTCGTCGAACAGCACGTGATCGACGTGTTCCGCGAGGTGGCCGAGCTCCACGGGTTCTCGGGCATCGAGACGCGTGCGGTCGAACCGCTCGAGCAGCTGCTGCGCAAGGGGGAGATCGACAAGGAGGTCTACGTGCTGCGTCGTCTCCACGCCGAGGACGGCGACGACGACACGGGCACCGACCGCTCCCGCACCCTCGGGCTGCACTTCGACCTCACGGTGCCGCTGGCGCGCTACGTGCTCGAGCACCAGAACGCTCTCAGCTTCCCGCTGCGCCGGTTCCAGATCCAGAAGGTCTGGCGCGGGGAGCGTCCGCAGGATGGTCGCTTCCGCGAGTTCTACCAGGCTGATCTCGACGTGATCGGTCAGGACGCCCTGCCCGGGCACATCGAGGCGGAGGTCGCCACCGTCATGGCGGAGATCCTCCACCGGCTCCCGATGCCCCGCTTCACCATCCACGCGAACAACCGACGACTCTCCGAGGGCTTCTTCCGCTCGATCGGTTTCGAGGACCACGCCCCGGTGCTGCGCAGCCTCGACAAGCTCCCGAAGATCGGTGCGGAGGCGGTGCGCGAGCTGCTGCGCACCGAGGCCGGCGCGAGTCCGGAACAGGCACAGGCCTGCCTTGACTTCGCGGGGATCCGCACCCGCGACGGATCCTTCGCAGGGCAGGTCAGGAAGCTCGGCGGGAGCGGCGAGATGCTCGAGCAGGGCATCGCGGAGCTCACCGCCGTCCTCGCGGGCGTCGAGGCCGCGGTGCCCGGTGTGATCATGGCCGACCTGTCGATCGCACGCGGGTTGGACTACTACACCGGGACCGTCTTCGAGACCTTCGTGGCCGGTCATGAGTCACTCGGATCGATCTGCTCGGGCGGGCGCTACGACTCGCTCGCCGCCGACAACCGCCACACC
>JAAZLF010000156.1 GCA_012799425.1 Actinomycetales bacterium
ACCTGCCGCACCGACTGCGTGAGGATGGCGGGACCGGGCCGAGGCGCCCGGCGACCTGACCGCAGCGAAGAGAGCAGGAGGGTTCATGCCCGAGGCATGGAGCAAGAAGCGCGAACGCCAGTACGAGCACATCAAGGACAGCCAGCTCGACCGCGGCAGCTCGGAGGACGAGGCGGAGGAGATCGCCGCCCGCACCGTGAACAAGACCCGCGCTCAGGAGGGCGAGTCCGACGAGGCCAGCCGCACGTCCACCCAGGACAAGTCACCCTCCGAGCGCGGCGGCGAGCGCTCCCACTCCGGCGCGCAGGGGCGCACCAAGGAGCAGCTCTACGAGGACGCCAAGCGCGAGGGCGTCGAGGGCCGTTCGACCATGGACAAGGACGAGCTGAAGGACGCGGTCGAGGATCGCTGAGCGGTCCTGCCGGGACGTGAGGCCGCTTGCACCGGGCTGCGCCCCCTTCTCCGCCTCCGCGGGGCGCGTGTAGACTCCCTGACGGCAACGGGGGAGTATCCGTCACGCTGCGCACGTCACCACGAGGACTGACGATGGCCCTCCGGGCGCAGTGGCCGTTCGCAGGGCGATCGGTGGAGAGACTCGGGTCCACTTCACGACCCAGGAAAGCAGAACCGTGACCGTCACTCCCCTGATCTGGATCCTCACCATCGTGGGCGTCCTCGGCCTGTTGGCCTTCGACTACTTCTTCCACGTGCGCAAGGCGCACATCCCCACCATCCGCGAGGCGGCCATCTGGTCGGCCATCTACGTGGGCATCGCTCTGCTGTTCGGCGTCGGGGTCTTCCTCTTCGGCGGCGGCACGATGGGTGGCGAGTACTTCGCCGGGTACGTCACCGAGAAGGCGCTGAGCGTCGACAACCTCTTCGTCTTCCTCGTGATCATGGGGGCGTTCTCCGTCCCCCGCGAGGACCAGCAGAAGGTGCTGCTGTTCGGCATCACCTTCGCGATCATCGCCCGCTCGGGCATGATCGCCCTCGGCGCCGCCGCGATCGACGCGTTCTCGTGGGTCTTCTACGCCTTCGGCGCGATCCTGCTGTTCACCGCGGCGAAGATGATCATCGACGAGTTCAGGGACGGCTCGGACGAGGACGAGGAGCAGGAGGGCTTCTTCGTCCGTGTGGTCAAGCGGTTCCTGCCCGCGACCGATGAGTTCGACGGCGACAAGCTCTTCACCATCGAGAACGGCAGGCGCGTCCTCACCCCGATGCTGCTGGTCATGATCGCCATCGGCGCCACCGACCTGCTGTTCGCGCTCGACTCCATCCCCGCGATCTTCGGCCTGACGCAGAACACCTACATCGTCTTCACCGCGACCGTGTTCTCGCTGCTGGGCCTGCGTCAGCTGTACTTCCTGATCGACGGCCTGCTGGACCGCCTGGTGTACCTCTCCTACGGCCTGTCGCTGATCCTGGCGTTCATCGGTGTGAAGCTCGTCTTCCACGCTCTGCACGAGAACGAGCTGCCCTTCATCAACGGCGGCGAGCCGTTCCACGGCGTCCCCGAGATCACCACCGCATTGTCGCTGACCGTCATCATCAGCGTCCTCACCATCACCGTGATCGCGTCGCTGGTCTCCCCCAAGGGCCGGGCCCAGGCCACGGTGAACAACGCCCACCGCGAGGCGCAGGCCTACATCGAGATGACCTACGCGGACTTCGAGCAGCGCCGCGATGCCATCTACGACCGCATGATCGCGCACGAGAAGATCGTGGACAGCCTGCCCGCCAAGTACGAGGACATGGTCGTCGCCGAGAAGAACGTGCGCGAGCTCCTCGCCGATGCGCACCGCATCCACGACCGTCGGGTCGAGTTCAACCAGCGCGATGAGCGCTCCGACGAGCAGCCGGACGGGCTCGTGGTCACGCGCGCCGACGGCACGGTCGCGACCGATCCCAGCGGCAACGTCGTCACCGTCGCCGAGGAGGAGCAGGCCCGCGCCGCGAAGGAGGCCAAGCACCGCGAACGCGAGCAGGCCCGCGCGGATCACGCGGCCTCCCGCAAGCGCTGAGTCCACCGCACCCGCCGGAGGAGGCCTCCCGGTGGACGGCGCGGACCAGCATCGTCTGGGCGCCCAGGTAGGTGAGCATCACCCAGAACCCGTGGCCGGGCAGCGTGAGCACCCCGAAGGCGTTCAGCGCGATCAGCGCGTCGGAGAGCACGAACACCGCCGCCCCGATCCCCGCGACGACACCGAGCCCGGTGGCCAGCACCGCCATCAGCGCGATCGCCACGGCGTACACCACCACGGCCGGCAGCAGCGCTCCCGCGCCGGGCGCGCAGAGCGCCACGATCGCCGCGGCGACCGCGAGGTACAGCAGGGCCACAGCGGGGCGCCGGAGCAGCGACCTCCTCCGGAACGGCCAGAAAGCCACGGCATAGAGGACCTGGGCGATGAGGAAGCCGCCCAGCATGGCGAGGAAGCCCGTATCCCCCTCGAGCAGCCGCGGGACCGAATCGCCCAGCCAGGAGAAGCCCAGGCCCACCAGCATCAGCAGCACGAGACGGCCGCGCGGTGCGACGGTGGCCCACAGCAGCGCGGCCGCGAGCAGCGGCATCAGCAGCACCTGGGTGAGATCGGCGGCCCAGCGCGGCCCCACGAGCTGAGCGGTCAGATGCACCGAGGAGACCGCGAGGAACCCAGCGATCGTGGACGCCAGCGCCGCCGTCGGCGCTGCGGCGTCCTCGTGCCCGGGCTGCGCCGGCTTGCTTCCTCGCATGCTCGGAGGGTACGCGGCCACGGCCCGGGGCGGGGAG
>JAAZLF010000157.1 GCA_012799425.1 Actinomycetales bacterium
GCGCGGCGGCGAGCGCGAGGCTGCGGGCACGTCCGAGCCCGCCGATCAGATCGAGCACGAGGGGGCGCCGGGCGCCGGCCTGCCCCAGGTGCGCGGCCAGATCGGCCATCGCCCCGTCCCGCGCGAGCTCGACGACGCCGCCCGCCTCGAGGTGGGACGGGCGCGCGTCGAGATGGACCACGGGCATGCCGCCCCGTCCGCGGATGTCCGCGGTCAGCACCCCGTAGCCCACGAGCGCATCGACCCGACGCGCCAGATCGCCGGCGACCTGCTCGGGGCGCGGTGCGTTCATCGCCTCGGCGAGCACCACGTTCCAGCCGTGCGGTGCGCAGGCGCGGACCACGGCGGCGCCGAGCTCGGCGAAGTAGGCGTTGGAGAGGTCCTCCACCACCAGGCCGACGGTGACAGGCCCCTGCTCGACGAGCCCGCGGCCGAATCGCGAGGGCCTGTAGTTGAGCGCCTTCGCCGCCTCCAGCACCTTCTCGCGGGTCGGCGCGCTGATCCCAGGCAGATCGTTCATCGCGCGCGAGACCGTCTGCCGGGAGACCCCGGCCTGCTCCGCGACGTCGATGATCGTCGCGCGACGGGGCGTGCCGCTCATCGGGTCGGCGACTTCAGATCCAGCCAGGCCATCTCCTCCGCGCTCAGCTCGACGCCCAGGCCGAGCGTGGACGAGCGCATCTCGGCGATGCTGCGCGGTCCGAACAGGGCGAAGGTCGGGAACTTCTGGTGCAGCACGAAGGCGAGGGCGATCGCGGTCGCGGGGACGCCCCGCTCCGCCCCGAGCTGCTCGGCGCGGGCGAGGCGCTCGAAGTTCTCGTCGCTGTAGTAGCAGCGCACGAGCTCGGCATCGGACCGGTCCTCGGGGTGGGCGCGGCCGGTGAAGAAGCCGCGGGCCTGCGAGGACCAGGGCAGCAGGGCGATGCCGCGGTCCTCGAGCCAGGCCTTGGAGTCGGGATCGGTCGCGTGGACGCAGCCGGCCCACGGCACGTCCAGCGCCTCGGCGAGGCCGAAGTGGTTGGAGACGCCGGTGAAGCCGGTGCGTCCGTTGGCGCGGGCGTACTCGTTGGCCTCATCGATGCGGGCAGGGGTCCAGTTGGAGCCGCCGTAGGCGCGGATCCGGCCGGCGCGCAGATGCTCGTCCATCACGTCCACGAACTCGCCGACGGGGATCTCGGGGTTGTCGCGGTGCATCATGTACAGGTCCGCGTAGTCGGTGCCCTGACGCTCGAGCGACTCCTCGAGCTGGCGCGTGATCGACTCCGGGTCGCAGTGCGGGGTGTGCGCACCCTTGGTGATGACCACGACGTCCTCGCGGACCCCGCGGTTGCGCACCCACTGGCCGAAGAGCTTCTCGATGTACCCGCCGCCGTAGATGTAGGCGGTGTCGAAGGTGGTTCCGCCGATCTCGTAGAACGCGTCGAACATCGCTGAGGCGTGCGCGAGGTTCATCTGGTTGTCGCAGCCCATCACCAGGCGCGAGATCTGCTTGTCGATGCCCGGGATGCTCCCGTACGTCATGGCCGGGCCCACCTGCACCGAGCCGTGCGCCAGGGGGCGCCCGGTGAGCGTGGGGATATCGGCGGTGTCCGCCTCGAAGGGGTAGCGCAGACCGATCTGCTCCCGCCACGCGTCCAGCGCGCGGGCCTGGCCCAGGGAGTTGTCCCCGGTCAGCTCGGGCACCACGCCGTCGCCACGGGCCGCTCGCGCCAGGGCGTCGGCCTCGAGCGCGTAGGGCGACGCGACGGGGATCTCGATCCGCTGCGGCTGCTCGCCGACCACGTCCAGCTCGATGACCTGCGGCTCCTGTCCCAGCCCCCACGGGTCGCTGAGGCGGATGATCCCGCGGGATCCCGTGATGGTCGCCGTCTGCGGGTCCGCCAGGCGCACCCCGGTGCGCAGGCTCGCGGTGATGCCTCCGGGAAGGGTGACCTCTGCGGTGGCCCACTCGTCCACGCCGGTCTCGCCGAGGGTGCCGCTGCCGCTGACAGTGAGCGGATCGGCGAAGTCGCGACCCTGTGCGGCGCCGGCCACGAAGCGGGCCAGGGACATCGGGTAGCAGCCCACGTCGAGGATCCCGCCGCCGGCGGTGGCCGTCTCGAACAGGCGGCCGGTGCGGCCGCCGGTGTCGAAGGCGAAGGAGGCGTCGACATGCGTGACGGTGCCGATGGCGCCCTCGGCCACGAGGTCGAGCACACGCTGGGTCTGAGGGTGGAAGCGGTACATGTACGCCTCCAGCAGGACCTTCTCGCTGCGAGCGGCGAGGTCGATGAGCGCCATCGAGGTGCCGGAGTTCGGGGTCAGGGGCTTCTCGCACAGCACGTGCTTGCCCGCCTCGAGGGCCTGGGCGGCGAGGGCGGCATGCGCGGTGTGCACGGTGGAGATGTACACGGCATCGACCTGATCGGAAGCGAGCACCTGGGCGTAGTCGCCGATCAGGGCGGGCTCCTGGAGGGGGAACTCCTCGGCGAAGGCCCGTGCTCGCTCCGGGGAGCTGCTGCCGACGGCGACCAGCACGCCGTCCTGGGAGTGCGGCAGCTGGGAGGCGAATCGGCGAGCGATCGCGCCGGGGCCGAGGACAGCCCAGCGGAAGGGTGCGGATGCAGTGCTGATGGAGGCGCTCATGGAGGCGTCGTCGTCCTTCGATGTGGCGGTGGCTGGTACGGCGTGGACCGCCCCGGGAGAGGGCGTCGCCCGGGGGCTCGGGCGCCCCCGTAGGGCGTGAACGTTCACGCCATGCGTACGCTATCCCGTTCCGGCCCCGGCCACAAGCAGAGCCCTCCCGCAGTGCGCGTTGCTGCGCACAGACGCCGCGGGGCCCGCCCACCAGGATCGGTGGACGGGCCCCGCGGCGTCGGTGTCCCGTGCTCGCACGGGACGAACGCGATCACTCCGAGCTGCGACCGCCCACGCTCGGCGTGTTCTTCTGGACAGTCATCAGGAACTCGGTGTTCGACTGCGTCTTCTTGGTCCGCTCCATCAGCAGCTCGAGCGCCTGCTGCTGCTCGAGCGAGCCGAGCACACGGCGGAGCTTCCACATGATGGCCAGCTCGTCCTTGCCCATGAGCGCCTCCTCCCGGCGGGTGCCCGAGGCATTGACGTCGATGGCCGGGAAGATGCGCTTGTCGGCGAGGTGGCGCGAGAGACGCAGCTCCATGTTGCCGGTGCCCTTGAACTCCTCGAAGATGACCTCGTCCATCTTCGAGCCCGTCTCCACCAGGGCCGAGGCCAGGATCGTCAGGGATCCGCCGTTCTCGATGTTGCGGGCGGCACCGAAGAACCGCTTGGGCGGGTAGAGCGCGGAGGCGTCCACACCGCCGGAGAGGATCCGCCCGGAGGCCGGCGCCGCGAGGTTGTAGGCACGCGAGAGGCGGGTGAGCGAATCCAGCAGCACCACCACGTCGCGCCCCATCTCGACCAGACGCTTGGCGCGCTCGATCGCGAGCTCGGCCACGATGGTGTGGTCCGAGGCGGGACGGTCGAAGGTCGAAGCGATGACCTCGCCCTTGACCGTGCGCTGCATGTCGGTGACCTCCTCCGGACGCTCGTCGACGAGCACGACCATGAGGTGGACCTCGGGATTGTTCGTGGTGATCGCGTTGGCGACCTGCTGCATCACGATCGTCTTGCCCGCCTTCGGGGGCGCGACGATCAAGCCGCGCTGGCCCTTGCCGACAGGCGAGACGAGATCGATCAGGCGAGGCGCGAGAGCATTGGGCGCCGTCTCCAGACGCAGACGCTCATCCGGGTACAACGGGGTGAGCTTGCCGAAGTCGACGCGCTGGCGGGCCCGCTCGGGCGGCATCCCGTTGACGGTGTCGACCTGGACCAGCGCCGCGTACTTGCTGTGCTGGTTGCCGCCACCCTTGCCGCGTCGGTTGCGGCCGCCACCGCCACCGTGGTGCTGCTGCTCGACGTGATGGTCCTCGCCGTCGCGCGGAGCCTTGACCTGACCGGTGATCGCATCACCCTTGCGCAGGCCGGCGCGGCGGACCTGGTTCATCGTCACGTAGACATCGCTCGCACCGGGCAGGTAGCCGGTGGTGCGCACGTAGGCGTGGTTGTCACGGATATCGAGGATGCCGGCGATGGTCATGAGCTCATCGCCCTCACGAGCGCCGCCGTCGTCCTGCTGGCCGCGCTGACCGCCGTCCTGCTGACTGCGCTGACCGCCCTGGTCGGCATTCCCGCCCTGGTCGTTCTGGCCGCCCCGGCCACGACGCTTGCGGTCACGGGAGCGGTTGCGGCTGCGCGAGCGGCCGCGGCGCTCGTCGTCGTAGCCGTCGCCGCCCTGACTGTCGTCGCCCTCGCCCGAGCGGTCGGGCAGCTCGATGTCCTCGAGGCGACGACGCTGGCCTCCGCCCTGCTGGTCGCCTCCGCGTCCGCCGCGGCCATGGTCACGCCCGCCCTGCTGGCCGCCATCCTGGCGCGACCCGGACCGCTGACCGCGATCCTGCTGGCCGCGGTCATCACCGCTGTCGCCGCGCTCGCGCGACTCGCCGTGCTCCGGCAGGTCGATGCCGAGCTCAGGGGTGGCGGAGTCCTGTCGTGCATCGCTCTGGCCGCCGCGGCGCGAGCGGGATCGGCCGCGCGAGCCGGAATCGTCAGAGCCGCCGGTGCTCTCGCCCTGCGAGGGCTCGGCGGGCTGCGGGGCCTGCTCAGACTTCGCGGCGGGAGCCTCGGTCTGTGCGGGGGCGTCGCCGGTCGCGGGAGCCGAGGTGCTCTGAGCCGCAGCGGGCGCGCCGCCCCCGCGGATCGCCTCGATCAGCTCGCTCTTGCGCAGGCGGCGGGCGCCCTTGATGCCGCGCTCAGCGGCGATGGCCTGCAGCTCGGGAAGCTTCTTCGCAGCGAGATCTGCTGCGGAGGTGGTGTCGTTCACCCGGGTTCCTTCCTGTCGAGCCGTTCGCCGGCTCTGTTCTGGTCTGGGGTGCCGCGCAGCAACGAGGGATCGTGTTCCCCGGGTGCTGCTGCAGCTGGTCCGAGCAGGGTTCTCCCCCACGATGCGAGGCATCCGCGGTCGGCCTGCCGGTGTGATTCGGGGTGCGCCAGCGCAGGTGCACGGGAGCGCGGATCACGAGGTGAATGGTGCGCGTGGACCGTGCAGGGCACTTCTCAGGGGCACATCGGGACGCGGAGTTCTGCACACAGCATCCAC
>JAAZLF010000158.1 GCA_012799425.1 Actinomycetales bacterium
CGCCGCGTCCAGCAGCTCGTGCACTCTCGGCTCGCGCTGAGGACGGGGGACCCCGTGCAGACGCAGCGGCTCGGCGATCTCGGCGCCGACCGTGCGCAGCGGGTCGAGGGAGACCAGTGCGTCCTGGAGCACGTAGCCGACCTCCGCGCCCCGCAGTCGGCGCAGCCGCCCCTCGGGGGCCGTGAGCAGGTCGGTGCCGGCGACCTCGAGAGTTCGAGCGGTGATGCTCGCGGCAGGGCCGTTCAGGCCCAGCAGGCTGCGAGCGGTGACGGACTTCCCGGAGCCGGACTCCCCCACGATCCCCACGCAGCTGCCGGCGCGCAGCTCGAAGGAGATGCCGTGGACGACGGGGGCGCCGTCGAACGCGACGCGGAGGTCCTCGACGCGGATCAGCGGGTTCATCGGGTGGCTCCGGAATCGCTCGCGCGCTGCAGGTGACGGCCGATCACCGTGAGCGACAGGGTGAACAGGACGATGGTGATGCCGGGGAAGAAGTCCATCCACCAGGCCTGCTGGATGTAGGTGCGGCCCGCGTTGAGCATCGCGCCCCATTCCGCGGTGGGCGGCTGCACGCCCATGCCCAGGAAGCCGAGGGCCGCGGCCCAGACGATCGCCTGTCCGATGCCGAGGGTGATCAGCACGGTGAGGGGGCGGAAGGCGTTGGGCAGGATGGTGCGCAGCAGGATCCGTCGCGGCGGGTGGCCGAGGGCGCGTGCCGCCTCGACATAGCCGGCCTGGCGCACGGCGAGCACCTGGCCGCGCACCATCCGGGCGTAGCCGGGCATGGTCGCGACCCCCACAGCGACCATCTGGGTGAGCGCACTGCTGCCGTACACGGCGATGAGGATCAGTGCCAGCAGGATCCCGGGGAAGGCGTAGAGCACCTCGATCACGCGGGTGACCGCTGCGTCGGCCCATCGACCGCCGAGCCCGCCGACCAGACCCAGCACCAGGGCGCCGAGCAGGCCGAGCGCCGTGGCACCCAGCCCGATCAGGAGGGACTGCCCGGCCCCGTGCACGACTCGGCTGTAGACGTCCCGGCCGGACTGGTCGGTGCCGAAGGGATGGGTCGTGCTCGGCGGGTCGAAGCTCTCCGAGAGGCTGATCTCGAGCGGGTCGTGGGTGGCCAGCAGGCCGGGCAGGAGGGCTGCGGTCACCACGAGGGCGACCATGCCGAGGGCCAGCCAGAGACCGAGCGGACCCGGCGCGGAGCGTCGGCGAGCGGTCGGCGCGGGCGGTGAGGGATCGAGGGAGGGGGCCTCGGCGGCGGCGGGGGCGAGGGCGGTCATGAGGTGG
This sequence comes from Actinomycetales bacterium, assembly GCA_012799425.1. Classification (GTDB taxonomy): domain Bacteria; phylum Actinomycetota; class Actinomycetes; order Actinomycetales; family Dermabacteraceae; genus Brachybacterium. The sequence continues at coordinate 1,297 of JAAZLF010000158.1, forward strand.
ATCCGATCGAGGAGCGCAGCCGCGGGTCGACGGAGACGGCGGCGAGGTCGGTGAGCAGATTGGCGAGCACGTACACGAGGGCGACCACGAAGGTCACCCCGATCACGAGGGGCAGGTCCTGGCTGGTGACAGCCGAGACCAGGAGCTGTCCGATGCCCTGCCGGGAGAAGATCACCTCGACCACGACGGCACCGGAGATCAGCGATCCCAGGCCCCACCCGGACAGGGCGATGCCGGGCAGGGCGGCGTGACGCAGGACGTGGCGCAGGCGCACGTCGTGCCAGGAGGCGCCGCGCGAGCGGGCCGAGAGCACGAAGGGCTGGCGCAGCGCGGCGTCGAACTCGTCCCGGGTCACCTGGGCGAGGAACCCTCCCAGCGGGAGCCCGAGCGTCGCCGCGGGCAGCACCATCCCGGCGGGCCCGCCGTCGACCACCGGGAACCACTGCAGGGCGACCGCGAAGACCACCAGCAGCACCACGCCGAGCCAGAAGTGCGGCAGCGCGGCCAGCAGCACCTCGATGCCCGAGCCGACCCGCCCGGCGAGTCCGCGCCGCCCCGCGGTGAGCAGGGTGAGGGTCAGGGCCACGGCCCAGGCGATCGCGAGTGCTGCTCCGGTCAGCTGCAGGGTGGGGATGATCTGTTCCCCGATCACCGCGATCACGGGCTCCTTCATCGTGTAGGACTCGCCGAGGTCGAGCACGAGGAGCGCACCGAGGAAGCTCAGGTACTGCGCCAGCACGGGGCGGTCGAAGCCGTACTGCACGCGCACCGCCTCGACCGTCTCCGGCGGAGGGTTCGCGGAGGCGCCGCCGAGGATGGCGAGCGCCGGGTCCCCGGGCACCATCTGCTGGAGCGCGAACACGATCGTGGCCACCGCCCACAGAAGTGCCAGGGCGGAGCCCAGCTGGGCGGTGCCGCGGATCGCGAGCAGGCGCAGGCGGGTGGGCGAGGACGCGGGCTCCGGCGGCGCAGGAACGGGTGCGGGGAGGGTCGGGTCGGCGGGGGCGGCGGAGGCTGGGGCGGTCATCTCAGATCCCTTCGCGGACGAGGTAGGCGTCGTGGAGCACGGGTTCGCCCTCGCTGGGCTCGATCCATACGTCGCGCACCTGGTCCGTGCGCAGGGCGAGGCGGGTCTGGATCGGATAGAGCGGGATGTGCCAGGCCTGGGCGGTCAGCAGGCGCTGCGCCTCGGAGTAGAGACGCTGCTGCTCCTGCGGGTCGGTGGTCGCCGCGGCGGCGAGCAGCGTCCGGTCGAGCTCCTCGTCGTAGGCGAACGAGACGTTCTGGCCGTTGCCCAGCTCGAGAGTCTCCTGCGAGAACTTGATGTACATGACGTTGGGGCTCGGGCTGTTCCAGTACCGTCCCTGGACGTCGTAGGCGGTGGGGTCGTTGCGCACCGCGGTCATGGTCGCGGCGTCCGACGGGATGAGCTGCACCTCCACCCCGACGCGCTTCAGCATGGCCTGGAAGTTCTGGTAGACCGTGAGATCCGCGGGTGGGGTCTCGCCGGGATCGGAGTTGTAGGGGAAGCGAAGGGTGAGCCGCTCCCCGCCCCGGGTGCGGTACCCCTCGGCGTCCCGACCGGTCCAGCCCGCCGCGTCGAGCAGCTCCGCGGCACGCTCCGCATCGTGCGGGTAGGGCTCGTGGAAGGCCGGATCGTAGGCGGGTGTGCCCGTGGAGATCGCGTTGCCCTCGTAGGGGAAGACCCCGGCGTAGGCGCTGCGGACGATGCCGGGGGCGTCGGCCGCATGGACGATCGCGCGGCGCACCCGCAGGTCGGACAGCGCCGGTGAGGTGGTGTTGAGATCGAGGGCGAACGGGATACCGGCGTGGACGAAGTCATCGGTGCCGATGTGGGGGTCGGCGGTGGCGGCAGGCACAGATTCGGGCGGGAGGTTGAAGATCACCTGCGCCTTGCCCGACTGCAGCGCCCCGAAGCGCGCGGTGTTGTCCTTGAGGAAGCGCCACGTGAGCTTGTCCAGATAGGCGGGCCCCTGGTGCTTCGCGTCGGCGGGTGCGGAGCGGTAGTCCTCGTTACGGACCATGACCACCTCGCGGCCGCGCTTCCACTCGGTGACGACGAACGGACCGGTGCCGATCGGCGCACGGCAGTTCTCCTGGAGACCCCGCGCCATCGCCACGGGCGATTGGATGCCGAAGAAGGCCTGGGAGAGCACGGTCAGCAGCGGGGAGTAGGGCCTCTTCAGCGTCACCCGCACCACATGCTCGGAGACCGCCTCGGCGGATTCGAAGTAGGGCGAGAGATACAGCAGCGCCGTCGAGGACTGCGTGGCCGGGTCCAGGATGTGCTCGAAGTTCGCGACGATCGCCGCGGCGTCCAGGCGCTCGCCGTCGGTGAAGCGCACCCCGTCCTGGAGCGTGAACTCGTAGACGAGCCCGTCCTCGGAGATCGTCCAGCTCTCGGCCAGCCACGGCACCACGTCCCCGTCCCGCGTCATCGAGACGAGCGAGTCGAGGTACTGGCGCGCGATGTACGTCTGGGGCATGTCCCCGCTGTTGTGGGGGTCCAGGCAGGTGGGCTCGCGGTCGGTGGCATACACCAGGTGCCCTCCCTCCCTGGTGCCGGTCGGCAGCTGGTCGGCGGGCGCCGGGGCGAGGCAGCCGGAGATCAGCACCGCTGCGGCGCAGAGGGCCAGGGCAGTGGCCAGGGGGCGAGCTCTCACAGTGCTCCTCCTCGATCGGTGTCGAACACCGCGACCCTAAGCACACCTTTTGGCGGACCCAAGAATCATGACGGTGCGCGAACCTGCGAGACGAGGCCGTGAACGCCTCCGCCCTCCCCGGTCACGGTGGTTCACAGGACGTGCGCCGAGGCTCCCCGAGGCGGATCGTGCTGGACCACAAGGCCTCATCCATGCACCGCGAACGGAGCCCAGATGTCCCCCAAGCCCCTGATCCTCAACCTGTTCGAGATGAACTGCGTCGGCCACATCACCCATGGCCTGTGGCGCCTGCCCGGCAACAGCCGCCACCGCTATACCGACCTGTCCTACTGGACCGAGCTCGCACGGATCGCGGAGTCCGGCGGGTTCACCGCGATCTTCCTCGCCGACGTGGTCGGCGCATACGACACCTACGGCGGCTCCGCCGAGACCGCCCTGGAGGAGGGGCTGCAGATCCCCAACAACGACCCGATGCTCGTGGTGCCCGCGATGGCCGCGGTCACCGAGCGTCTCGGCTTCGGCATCACCTTCTCCACCAGCTACGAGCCGCCCTTCGCCTTCGCCCGGCGGATGTCGACGCTGGACCACCTCACCGGCGGCCGGGTGGGGTGGAACATCGTCACCTCGTACCTGCCCAACGCCGCCCGCAACTTCGGGCTCGCCGAGGAGATCGAGCACGACCGCCGCTACGAGATCGCCGATGAATACCTCGAGGTGCTCTACAAGCTGTGGGAGGGGTCCTGGGAGGAGGACGCCGTGGTGCGCGACGCCGAGGCGTCCGTCTACGCCGACCCCTCGAAGGTCCACCGCATCGACCACGTGGGCGAGCACTTCTCCGTCGCGGGGCCGCACCTGTCCGAGCCCTCACCGCAGCGCACACCGACGCTGATCCTCGCCACCGCCTCGCCGGCGGGGGCCCTGCGCGCCGGACGCCATGCAGAGCTCGTGTTCACGCACGGCCCGCTGCTCGAGCGCACCGTCCCGGCGGTGCGCGCCGCCGCCCAGGAGGCGGGCCGCGATCCCGCGGAGCCGAAGTTCGTGGTCCAGGCGGCGGTGATCACCGCACGCACCCAGGAGGAGGTCGATGCGAAGCTCGCACAGTACCGGGAGCATCGCTCGGTCGAGGGCATGCTCGTGCACCAGTCGGTGCCGATCCGGGCGCTCGAGCACCCTCGGGAGCGGACCATCGCCGAGGCGCTCGAGATCGAGGGCCTGCCGGCGGACACTCCGGTGGGCCGGCGCGGCTCCTCGAGCACGGTCGGGGAGCTGCTGGATGCGGTCGACGAAGCATGGCAGGACCGGTTCTTCGTGGCGGGGACGCCCGAGGTCGTCGCGGAGACGATCGAGCACTGGCTGGACGTCGACGGGATCGACGGGATCAACCTGCGCCAGTACCACTCCTTCGACACCGTGCGGGACTTCGCCGAGCTGGTCTCCCCGATACTGCGCGAGCGAGGGCGCCTGCCCGAGGTGGAGGGCACCCTCAGAGGCCGGCTGAGCGGCACCGACCGACTCCCTGCGGAGCACCCTGCCGCACGCTTCCGCGGCGCCTTCGCCGGCCACGGCGTCTGAACCGGCGGCGTGCCCCTCGCCCCCGCCCCGGTGCTCTACAGTGCCTCGCAGGGCGTAGGACAGTCGTCGACCGCAGTCGGCGCACTCCGGGCCGATCACCACGAGGAGCCACCGGTGGACCGCAGCGAACACCCCGCACATCCCGACGAACGCACTCGATCCCTTCCCGACGAGGGCGGGACCGCGACGATCATCGACCCCGTGCCGCTGGTGCGCGGCGCCAGCGGCTGATGACCACAGCGCCGCACACCCGGCGCCTGCCCCTGCTCGCCGCGGACTCGGTCGACGTCCCGTTCACGATCCACGGCGGCCAGGAGGCGATCTCGCGCGACACCCGTTGGGCCGAGCACTCCCACCCCACCCACGAGCTGCTGTGGAGCGAGCGCGGCGCCTCGACGGCGAGCGTCGATGGTCGCGTCTGGAGCGTCACCCCGAGCATCGGGCTGTGGATCCCCGCCGGGGTGCCGCACAGCGGGTTCACGCCGGCGGGCCTGCTTCTGCGCGCGGCACACTTCTCACCGGCACGGATCGAGGCACCGGTCGCCGTGCCGGCCGCGATGGACATCACCCCGCTGCTGCGCCTGCTCCTGGACCGGCTGATCACCGAGGAGCTCGGGGAGCGCTCCCGGGCGGTGACCGAGGCGATGATCCTCGATGTGCTCGTCCGCTCACCGCACGAGCTGCCGCTGCCGCTCCCCGAACATCCGCTGCTGGCTCCGATCGTCGAGGCGGAGCGCTCCTCCCCCGCCCAGACGCTCTCGCTCGAGCAGTGGGCGCGGCGCCTGGGCGTGAGCTCGCGCACAGTGACGCGCGCCTTCGAATCGTCCACGGGGATGTCCTTCCGCACATGGACGGCGACGGCACGCGCCCAGCGCGCGCTGTCACTCCTGTCGGGAGACCTGCTGGTCGAGGACGTCGCACGGCGCCTCGGCTACCGCTCCACCAGCGCGTTCTCGGCAGCATTCCGGCAGGCCACAGGCCTGACCCCCAGTCAGTACAGACGCCGGCTCCCGCAGACCGCACCCACGGACGAGCGCGCCGCGCGCGGCCCGCTCGGGAGCGCACACGCCGAGAGTTGAACGCCCTCGGGCCGCAGCTGCGCACTCTCCGGGGCCGCCGCGCCTGTCCGAATCCCGATAGCGGCTGTCCTGTTCGTCGCCTTGCAGACACCGCTTCACCCCCTTAACTTCGGTAAGGCAAACCTAAGCCGGGGCGTCTCGCCCCCATGCCGAAAGGCCCCCATGGCCCACCTCTCCCGCCGCGCCCTGGCCGGCTCCGCCCTGACATTCGCCGCCCTCCTGGCGGGCTGCTCCGTCGAGGACTCGAGCACCCCGGACGGCGGCACCGCCGGCGACGCCGCAGACGGCGCCGGGGAGGGCACCGTCTCCCTCGACCACGCCTTCGGGCGCACCGAGATCCCCGCGTCCGTCGAGGTGGTCACCACCGTGGCGTGGGCGAACCACGAGGTGCCCCTCGCGCTCGGGGTCGTGCCGGCGGGCATGGCCGCCGCGAACTTCGGCGACGACGACGGGAACGGCATGCTCCCCTGGGTCGAGGCCGCTCTCGACGAGCTCGGTGCCACGGCCCCCGTCCTCTTCGACGAATCGGACGGCATCGACATCGAGGGCGTCGCCGACACCGCCCCCGACGTGATCCTCGCGGCGTACTCGGGCCTCACCCAGGAGGATTACGACACCCTCACCGAGATCGCCCCGACCATCCCCTTCCCGGACGTCGCCTGGGGCACGGCCTGGCGGGACATGATCACCGCCAACGCGGCAGGGATGGGCATGGCGGAACAGGGCGAGGCCCTGATCGCGGAGCTCGAGGAACAGATCGAGGAGGCCGTCGCGCAGCATCCCTCCCTCGCGGGCAGGAGCGTCATGTTCCTCACCCACGTGGACACCACCGACCTCTCGACGGTGAACTTCTACACCGCGCATGACACGCGCACCATGTTCTTCGAGGATCTCGGCATGAAGATCGCCCAGAGCGTCCAGGACGCCTCCGCCGAGACCGACGCCTTCTCCTCATCCGTCAGCGCAGAGCAGGCTGACGTGTTCGACGACGTCGAGATCATCGTGACCTACGGCGATGCGGAGCTCGTCGCGGCCCTCGAGGGCGATCCGCTGCTGTCCCAGATGCCGGCCGTGAAGAACGGTGCGGTGGTGCACCTGCCCGGCGACAGCCCGCTGGGCACCGCAGCGAATCCGACCCCGCTCGCGATCCCGTACATCCTCGAGGAGTACCTGGCCGAGCTCGACCGCGCGGCGAACGCCTCCGCCTGAGCAGCGCCCCTCGGTGACCACCACGCTTCCCGCCGGCACGGCGACCGCCGACCTCCTGCGTCGTACGGCCCGCTCCCGGGCGCTCAGGCTGCTCCTCGTCCTCGTCGCGCTGATGCTGATCTGCGTCGCCTCGGTGACGATCGGTTCTCGCGATGTCGGCATCGAGGACGTCCTCGCCGCCCTCGGCGGTTCACACGAGGGCTTCGGCCCCGCAGCCGTCGCCACCCGCATCCCCCGCACCCTGCTCGCGGCGGCCGCCGGGGCGGCGCTGGGCGTCTCCGGCGCGGTGATGCAGGGGGTGACCCGCAATCCGCTCGCCGATCCCGGCATCCTCGGGATCAACACCGGTGCATCGCTGGCCGTAGTGGTGGGCATCGCCTGGTTCGGGCTCACGACCGCCTCGACCTACATCTGGGTCGCGATCCTGGGCGCAGGGCTCACGGCGGTGCTCGTCTACACCCTGGGGTCGCTCGGGCAGGGCGGGGCCACACCGCTCAAGCTGGCTCTCGCCGGTGCCGCGACGGGAGCGGCCCTGACCTCCTTCATCAGCGCCGTGGTGCTCCCCCGTTCGGACATCGGTGACAGCGTGCGCTCCTGGCAGATCGGCGGGGTGGGCGGCGGCACCTACGCGTCCCTCCTGCAGGTAGGCCCGTTCCTGCTGGGAGGGGCGGTCCTGTGCGCCCTCAGCGCCCGGGCCCTGAACAGCCTCGCGCTCGGGGACGAGCTCGCCGCCGGGCTCGGCGAGAGGGTCGCGGCCGCTCGCGGCGTCGCCTCATTGGGCGCGGTGGTGCTGTGCGGCGCATCGACCGCGGTGACGGGCCCGATCGGCTTCGTCGGGCTCGTGGTCCCCCACACCTGCCGCCTCCTCATCGGCCCGGACCACCGCTGGCTGCTCCCGTTCAGCGCGCTGGTGGGCGCCGGTCTGCTCACCGCCGCCGACGTGCTGGGACGGATCGTCGCCCGGCCCGACGAGCTCGCCGTGGGCATCCTCACCGCCCTGCTGGGCGCCCCGTTCTTCATCGCCATCGTGCGCAGGCAGAAGGTGAGCCGGCTGTGAGCACCGCTTCCCTCGCCCCGGCCACGACGACGACCCGCGCCAGGGTCGCGGCCGCGCGGCGCCGACGCGACCGCCGGGCAGGGCTGACACTCACCCTCCTGCTGGCGGCGATCCTCATCGTGTTCTGCCTGACGCTCATGCTCGGGCGCACCGTCCACCCTCCCGGGGACGTGCTCGCGGTGCTCCTGGGCCACGACGTGCCCGGAGCCAGCTTCACCGTGGGCCGGCTCCGTCTGCCCCGCGCCGTGCTCGCCGCCCTCGCGGGCGCAGCGTTCGGCCTGGGGGGAGCGACCTTCCAGACCATGCTCCGCAACCCGCTCGCGAGCCCGGACATCATCGGGATCTCCTCGGGGGCGAGCGCGGCCGCCGCCTTCGGCATCGTGGTCCTCGGGCTGTCCGGGCCCGCGGTCTCCGCTCTCGCGATCACCGCCGGCCTCGCCGTGGCGATGCTGATCTTCCTGCTGTCCTCGCGCGGCGGTGCGGCCGGGACACGGCTGATCCTGGTCGGGATCGGCATCGCCGCGATGCTCATGAGCGTCACCGACTGGGTGCTGTCGAAGGCCGGCCAGTGGGAGCTGCAGGAAGCGCTGCGATGGCTGACCGGCAGCCTGAACAACAGCTCCTGGGAGCAGGCGCTCCCGGTGCTCATCGCACTCCTCTGCCTAGGGCCCGTCCTGCTCACCCGGGCCGAGGATCTGCGTGCCTCCCAGCTCGGCGAGGACGCCGCCCAGGCCCTCGGTGTGCGCGTGGGGCGACTGCGCCTGGTGGTGGTGATCGCGGCTGTCGGCCTGGTGGCTGTCGCCACCGCGGCCTGCGGGCCGATCGCCTTCGTCTCCTTCCTGGCCGGACCGATCGCGGTACGGATCATCGGTCCCGGCACCTCGCCCCTGCTGCCGGCCGCCCTGGTCGGAGCCCTGCTGGTGCTGGTCGCCGATCTGGTGGGCCAGTTCGCCACGGGGACCAGGTACCCCGTGGGGGTGGTGACCGGCGTGCTCGGCGCACCGTTCCTGCTCCATCTCATCATCAGCGTGAACCGTCGAGGGAGCTCCCTGTGACCACTGACCACAGCCTCCGTGTGGAGGACCTCCGCCTCGGATACGGCGAGCGCACCGTGATCGACGGGCTCGACCTCGAGCTCGTCGCAGGGGGCGTCACCGCCATCGTCGGCGCGAACGCCTCGGGCAAATCCACTCTGCTGCGGTCGATGTCCCGTCTGCTGACGCCGCACAGCGGGCAGGTCCTCCTGGACGGCCAGCAGATCCACCGGATGCCCGCCAAGCAGCTCGCTCGCACCCTGGGCCTGCTCCCGCAGTCCCCGATCACGCCCGAGGGGATCAGCGTCGCGGATCTCGTCAGCCGCGGACGCCACCCCCACCAGGGGCTCTTCACCCGGTGGAGCGCAGCCGACGACGAGGCGGTCGCCTCGGCGCTGGACGCCACCGGCACCGCCGATCTCGCCGAGCGCCCGGTCGACGAGCTCTCCGGCGGTCAGCGCCAACGGGTATGGGTCGCCATGGCGCTCGCGCAGGGCACGGATCTGCTCCTGCTCGATGAGCCCACCACGTTCCTGGACGTGAGCCATCAGGTCGAGGTGCTCGACCTGCTCACCGACCTCAACCACTCGCGCGGGATCACGGTCGCGATGGTGCTGCACGACCTGAATCTCGCGGCGCGCTACAGCGACCAGCTGGTCATGATCGCCGGGGGCACCGTCGCAGCCGCCGGCACCCCTTCCGAGGTGCTCACGCAGGAGCGGATCCTCGAGGTGTTCGGGGTGCACAGCCAGGTCATCACCGATCCCGTCTCCGGGACCCCGTTGATGATCCCGATCGGGCGGCACCACATCGCAGGTGCGCGCCCTGCCCGATGAGTCAGGACTGCTTGCGGCGCATCGTCCCGCGTGGAAGGCTTGAGCGGACCCAGGCGGGGTGACGAGGCCGAGCCGGGTGCTCGCTCCCCCGCACGTCGAGCACGTTGGAGGTCCCCCTGTGAAACTGCCCTGGCTCTCGCCCGTCCTCGAACAGCCCGGTCCCCTCGTCTCCGTCCATCTCGACACCACGCGGACCGATCCGCAGGCGGCGGGCGAGCTCGAGGCGCGGTGGGCGCAGATGCGATCTCGGCTCGCGGCGGACGGCGCTCCCGACGACATCCTGTCCAGGATCGAGGAATCGGTGCTGAGCCCCTCGCCTCTGGGCGGTCGGCACGGCAGGCCGATCTTCGCCTCGGACTCAGAGATCCTGGTGGATCGCGTGCTGCCGGCGCCCCCGCGGCAGGAGTCCGCGCACCGCGGCGAGTTCCCCCACCTGCTGCCGTTGCTGCAGCTGATCCCCTTCGCGGTCAGCCAGCTGCTCATCGTGGTCGACCGTGCCGGTGCGGATCTGCACCTGCGCGCGCCGGAGAACCCCTCGATCGCGCACGGTCCCAACGGTCTGGGCAGCGATGCGACCGTCGAGGGCGGCCATGACGTGCTCCACAAGGCGAGCGTCGGCGGCGGCCCGCAGCACGGCTGGCGTGCCGACAACTTCGAGGCCCGGGTGGAGGACTCGTGGGAGCGCAATGCCGATGCGGTCGCCTCCGCGGTCGAGAAGGTGCTGCGCGAGAAGCGGGTGGACATGGTCATGCTCAGCGGTGACGTGCGTGCGATGGGCCTGCTGCGGGAGGCGCTGGGCCGTGAGACCCGTGACCGGCTGATCGACGTCCCCAGCGGCGCGCGCGGCGTCTCCCTGGAGCGCGGTCCGTTCCGGGAGGAGATCGACCGCACCACCGATGAGTTCATCACCGCCCGTCAGCACGAGCTCGCCGCCCGGTTCCGGGAGAGCCAGGCCAGGGACGGCGCCTCGGTGGGCGGGGCCCTCGAGGTCGAGCAGGCCCTGGCACGGGGCCAGGTCGAGGAGCTCGTGTTCGTCAGCGGTCATGAGCCCGACGGCATCGAGGAGCTGCTGCGCTCGGCGCTGGCGACCGATGCGTCGGTCTCCGCGCTCGATGCCGAGACCGACGGCGTCCCCGAAGGGGTGGGAGCGCTGCTGCGCTGGAAGGATGACTCCACGCCCTCCAACAGCATCGGCTCGATGTCGGGGGATGCCCGCCGCGAGTGATCCGCGCCGCCGGCGCGGCCGGCGATCGGGGCCCGCTGAGGCCTCGGCCTCCGGCCGTCGCGGCGCGCGGACCCG
>JAAZLF010000159.1 GCA_012799425.1 Actinomycetales bacterium
AGGAGCCGTAGTTCACGGCCGAGCCCATCAGATGCCCGTACTCGCCGTCGTTGGGGAGCGAGATGCCGATCTCGCGCTGCTTGGCGACGACGTCGACGACCGCGCTGCGCAGCACCTCGCGGAACTCGTCCGTGGGCTCGGGGGTCAGTCCGTCGTCTCCGACGGGACGGGCGGCGTTCGCCTCGATCAGCGCGGGGGTGCGCGGAAGGGAACCAGCATGGGTGGTGAGGATCTCGGTCATGACGCCAGAGCGTACGAGCAATGGCGCCCCGGCCGAAAGCCGGGGCGTCATCGCTGTTCACATGCGCCGCACGGTTGCGAGCCCGCTGCGTGCCTCAGCCACGTGGCCAGGTGGGCACCAGGTTGCGGTCGCCGTAGGCCTGGTCGATGCGGCGCACCGGCGGCCAGTACTTCGACTGGATCCGCATCTGGGCGCTGTCGTGCACCGAGTCGTCCTCGAGCGCGGTCCAGCTGCCGGGGTAGACGGCGACCTCGCGCGAGTAGGGGTGGGGCCATTCGGCAGCGGCGATCGAGGCGGCGGTGTGCGGGGCGCCGACCAGGGGGTTGTCATCGGCGGGCCAGGTGCCTGCGACGACCTCCTCGGCCTCCTTGGCGATCATCAGCATCGCGTCGACGAAGCGGTCGATCTCGGCGAGGTCCTCCGATTCGGTGGGCTCGATCATGAAGGTCCCCGCGACGGGGAACGACATGGTCGGGGCGTGGAAGCCGTAGTCGATCAGCCGCTTGGCGACGTCGTCCACGGTGATGCCGGTGCGAGCGGTGAAGGGGCGCAGGTCCACGATGCACTCGTGGGCCACCAGACCGTTCTCGCCGGTGTAGAGGATCTCGTAGGCCTCGGAGAGGCGACGCGCCATGTAGTTCGCGGCGAGCACCGCCGAGCCGGTGGCGTGGCGCAGGCCGTCCGGGCCCATCAGGCGGATGTAGGTCCAGGTGATCGGGAGGATCGACGGGGAGCCGTAGGGCGCCTGGGAGACCGGGGCGCCGCCGTGGGGGCGGTTCCCCTCCCCCACCACCGGGTGCTCCTCCTGCTGGATCGCGGGATGGCCGGGCAGGAAGGGGGCCAGGTGCGCCTTCGCCGCGACCGGGCCCACGCCGGGACCGCCGCCTCCGTGCGGGATGCAGAAGGTCTTGTGGAGGTTCAGGTGGGAGACGTCGCCGCCGAACTCGCCCGGGCGGGCCACCTGCAGCAGCGCGTTGAGGTTCGCGCCGTCGACGTACACCTGGCCGCCGGCGTCGTGGACCATCTCGCAGACGGTGCGCACCTCCTCCTCGTACACGCCATGGGTGGAGGGGTAGGTGATCATGATCGCGGCGAGCTCGTCACCGTGCTCCTTGATCTTCTGCCCCAGGTCGTCGAGGTCGATGTTGCCGCGGGCGTCCGAGGCGACGACGACCACGCGCAGCCCGGCGATCACGGCGGAGGCGGCGTTGGTGCCGTGGGCGGAGCTGGGCACCAGGCACACCTCACGCCCGGACTCGCCGCGGGAGGCGTGGTAGGCGCGGATCGCGAGCAGCCCCGCCAGCTCGCCCTGGGAACCGGCGTTGGGCTGGAGGGAGACCGTCTCGTACCCGGTGAGATCCGCGAGCCAGGTCTCCAGCTGCGTGATCATCTCGAGGTACCCCGCGACGTCCTCGCGGGGCGCGAAGGGGTGCACGGCGTTGAATCCCGCCCAGGTGATCCCGGCCATCTCGGTGGCGGAGTTCAGCTTCATGGTGCACGAGCCCAGCGGGATCATGCCGCGGTCCAGCGCGAAGTCGCGGTCTGCGAGGCGGCGCAGGTAGCGCATCATCGCTGTCTCGGAGCGGAAGGAGGAGAAGACCGGATGCTGGAGGAAGGGGTCCTCACGCACCAGTCCGTCCCAACCGCTGCCGGAGGCCACCTCCTGCAGCTCCTGCCCCGGGTCCGGGGCGTGCGGGGCGAAGGCGGCGGCGATCGCCTCGAGGTCTGCCGGGGTGACGGTCTCGTCGAGGGAGAGGTGGACGATCTCGTCGCCGACGGTGTGCACCAGGTAGCCGGCGTCCCCGAGGGTGCCCGCGATGTCACCGGCGATGCCCGTAGCGCGGATCTCGAGGGTGTCGAAGAAGCTCTCGCGCACCAGCTCGAAGCCGCTGCGGCGCAGCAGGTCGGCCAGCGACGCGGTGCGGTCGGCCACCGTGCGGCCGATCCGGGTCAGTCCCTCGGGGCCGTGGTAGACGGCGTACATCGCAGCCATCACGGCCAGCAGCACCTGTGCGGTGGTGATCGCGCTGGTGGCCTTCTCGCGGCGGATGTGCTGTTCGCGGGTCTGCAGGGAGAGGCGGTAGGCGGGGTTGCCGTCGGCGTCCTTCGAGACGCCGACCAGGCGGCCCGGCAGCTGACGTTCCAGGCCCTTGCGGACGGCGACGAATCCGGCGTGGGGGCCCCCGAAGCCGAGCGGGATGCCGAAACGCTGGGAGGTGCCGACGGTGACGTCCGCGCCGAGGGATCCCGGTGAGGAGAGCATCGTCAGAGCCAGCAGGTCAGCGGAGACGATCGCGACCGCCTTGGTGGACTTCACCTCGGAGATGACGTCCCGCGGGTCCCACACCCGGCCCGAGGCTCCCGGGTACTGGATGAGGGCCCCGAAGTACTCGCCCTCAGGGGCGCCGTCGGCGGCGAAGTCGACCTCCCGCAGCTCGATGCCGAGACCGTCGGCGCGGCCCTTCAGCACGGCCTTGGTGGCCGGGAGCGTGTCGCTGTCGACCAGGAAGACGTTGCCGTTGCGCTTGGCGGTGCGGCGGGCGAGCATCAGCGCCTCGGCCGCGGAGGTCGCCTCGTCGAGGGTGGAGGCGTTCGAGACGTCCATCCCGGTGAGGTCGCAGATCATGGTCTGGAAGGTCAGCAGCGCCTCGAGCCGCCCCTGGGAGATCTCGGGCTGGTACGGGGTGTAGGCGGTGTACCAGGCCGGGTTCTCGAGCACGTTGCGCTGGATCACCGCGGGGGTGTGGGTGCCGTGGTAGCCCATCCCGATCAGGGAGCGGCGCACCCGGTTGCGGTCCGCGAGGGCGCGCAGCTCGGCGAGCGCGGCGGGCTCGGTGACCCCCTCGGGCACGACGGAGGCCGCGCTGCGGGCCCCGCCCGTGATGTCGTCGTCCAGCAGGATGGTGTGCGGCACCGCGGCGGTCAGCATCTCGTCGAGGGATTCATAGCCCAGGACCTCGAGCATGTGGTGCTGCGTATCGAGGTCGGTGCCGACGTGGCGGCGGACGAAGGAGTCGTGAGCATGCACGGACGATGCGGTCATGGAGGTGAGCCCCTGGATGTTGCGTGCGGATCTGGGTGGAGGTGTCCGTCCGCGCCACGGTGCGCGGCACCGGCGGGAGGCGGCCGCCCTACGGCC
>JAAZLF010000160.1 GCA_012799425.1 Actinomycetales bacterium
CATGCCCGGGCTCCCCTCAGAAAGAAGGAGCACCACGATGGCCAAGCCCTCTCTTCGTCCCCCGAAGAAGAAGCAGAACCCGCTGAAGGCCGCGGGAGTCGAGACCGTCGACTACAAGGACGCCGCGCTGCTGCGCAAGTTCGTCTCCGACCGCGGCAAGATCCGCGCCCGTCGGGTCACCGGCGTCACCGTCCAGGAGCAGCGCAAGATCGCGAAGGCCGTGAAGAACGCCCGCGAGATCGCCCTGCTGCCCTACTCGACCTCCGGTCGCTGAGCGAGGAAGGCGAAAACATGACCACCAAGCTCATCCTCACCAATGAGGTCACGGGCCTCGGCACCGCCGGCGACGTCGTCGACGTCAAGGACGGCTACGCCCGCAACTTCCTCTTCCCGCGCGGTCTCGCGACCCCGTGGACCAAGGGCGGTCAGCGTCAGCTCGACCAGATCCGTGCGGCCCGCGGCAAGCGCGCGATCGCCAACATCGAGGACGCGAAGTCGCTCAAGGCCTCGCTCGAATCGAAGCCCGTCGTCATCTCCGAGCGCGCCGGCCAGAACGGCCGTCTCTTCGGTGCGGTCTCCTCCAAGGAGGTCGCCGAGGGCGTCAAGGAGATCTTCGGCAAGGACATCGACCGCCGGGCCGTCGAGTTCGTGACCCCGATCCGTGCGCTCGGCGAGCACAAGGCGACCGTCCGTCTGCACGAGGACATCTTCGCGAACCTGCTCGTCCAGGTCGTCGCCGCGAAGGGTGCCGTGAAGGCCTGATCGCCTCCGCTGCCTCTCGAAGTGCCCCGCACCGGTCCCGGTGCGGGGCACTTCTGCATCCAGCACCTTGAGCACCCCAGATCTCGACCTTCGATGCGTCGAGCCTCGGCCACCTCCGGATACAGTCGCCTCCATGTTCGGAAAACGACAGCTCAATGCCCGGATCGCTGCGCTCGAGAGTCGCAACCGTGCCCTCGAGGGCCTCGTCGAGGACCTCGCGCGCCGCGCCGGCCTCGACGACGCCGAGCTGCGCAGGGCGCGCCAGGAGGCTCTCCCGCAGATCCCCGAGGTCTGCCAGCGCCTGATCGCCGAGGACAGGGTCATCGAGGCGATCAAGGCGTACCGGGTGCACACCGGCGCGGGCCTGGTCGAGGCGAAGAACGCCGTCGATGAGCACCGCGCCGCGCGGGGCTGAACCGCGGCCACGCCCCCGGAGCGCGTGAGCCTCGTATCCTCGTGCGGGTGAACACCCCCGCTCCTTCCTCCTCGACCCCTGCCCGCACCGGCCACCAGGGCCTGGCGCGGTCCCTCGGCCACGGCCAGATGGCGATGATCGCCATGGGCTCCGCACTGGGCACCGGTCTCTTCCTCGGCTCCGGCGAGGCGATCGAGATCGCCGGCCCCGCCGTGATCATCTCCTTCGCGCTCGGCTCGCTGATCGCTGCCACGATCGCGCTGTCTATGGGCGAGATGGCCTCCCGTCATCCTGTCCGCGGCGGCTTCGGCACCCTGGCAGCGCACTACCTCTCCCCATTCTGGGGGTACATCTCGCGCTGGCTGTACTGGTTCGTCACCGTGTGCGTCACCGGCGCCGAGCTGGTCGCGTGTGCGGCCTACCTCGCCTACTGGGTGCCGGAGATCCCGATCTGGGCTGGGATCCTGCTCTTCGCCGCCGTGATCATCTGCATCAACCTCGCCAGCGTCGGCTCCTTCGGCATCGTCGAGTTCTTCCTGTCCTCGATCAAGGTCATCGCCGTCTTCGTGTTCATCCTGATCGGGGCGGTGCTGGTGTTCGTCGGCCTGCCGGACGCCCCCGCGCCCGGGCTCGCGCAGCTCACGGCCGACGGCGGCTTCGCCCCCATGGGCTGGGCGCCGGTGTGGATCGCCCTGTCGGTGGTGATGTTCTCCTTCGGCGGCATCGAGCTGCTGTCGATCACCGCCGCCGAGGCGAAGGATCCCGCCCGCTCGATCAGGACCGCGGCCCGCACCACCGTCGTGCGCCTGGCCTTCTTCTACGTGTTCTGCATCGGCATCGTGCTGTGCCTGGTGCCGTGGAGGACCGCCGCGGGCACCGGCGAGGACGTCGCCACCTCGCCGTTCGTGATGGTGTTCGATCAGCTCGGCATCCCCGGCGCCGCCCACATCACCAACCTGCTGGTGCTCATCGCGGCGCTGTCCGCCGCGAACGCGAACCTCTACGCCGGCAGCCGGATGATCCATTCGCTCGCGGCCGACGGCCTGGCCCCGCGCTTCGCCTCCCACACCACCGCACGCAAGGTGCCCGTGGTGGGCATCGCCCTGAGCTCGCTGGGCCTGCTCGGCGCCGCGGCGCTGGCCTTCAGCGGCGTGGGCGGCGTGTTCGGCTACATGATGAGCCTCGTCGTGTTCTCGGTGATCCTGGTGTGGGCGCTGATCCTGTGCACCTACATCGTGTTCCGACGCCGCGGCGTCACCGGTGCCACGTTCCGCATGCCCGGCGGCGTGTTCAGCGCCGTGATCGGCCTGGTGGGCCTGGCTGCGGTGTTCGCGACCATCGCAGTGCGCCCGAGCATGCAGGTCGCAGCGATGGTGGGGGCGCCGGCCGTGCTCGTCGCCACCGCGCTCTACTTCCTCGTGGCACGGCGCCGGATCGACACGGCGGACATCGAGGAGGCCTTCGCGGAGGCGGATTCGATGCGCTGACCCCCGGCGCACACCCGCCGGACGTGTCCTTCGTTACTGTGAGCTGTCTCGACTTGGGCTGACGGTTCTGCGGGGGTAACCTAGTGGAACCTTCGGCCTCGGTGACTGGTTTCCCGGTGCCGAAGGAATGCGCGAGTGGCGGAATTGGTAGACGCGCACGGTTCAGGTCCGTGTGCTCGTGAGAGCGTGGGGGTTCAAGTCCCCCCTCGCGCACCGCAGGAAAAGCCCCGGTTCACCTCAGGTGGACCGGGGTTCTTCATGTCCGGAGGCGGCGAACGGGCATGATGGCCTCATGAGCGATGATGCCTCCACCGACTTCACCCTCACCGGCCATGCCGGCGCCCTGATGGGCCGCTCCTGGCTCACGCAGCACCCGCGCTGGGTCGCGGTGATCGCCCACGGCTACGGAGAGCACACGGGCCGCTACGACTGGGTCGCGGCCCGCCTGAACGCCGCCGGGGCCTCCGTCCACGCGGCCGACCACGTCGGTCACGGACGCAGCGACGGGCAGAGGGTGCTGATCGGCGACTACGAGCCCGTCGTCGAGGATCTCCACCTGGTGGTCCAGCACGCCGCCGCGCAGCATCCGGGCCTGCCCATCGTGCTCATCGGGCACTCGATGGGCGGCCTCATCGCCGCCCGGTACACGCAGCTCCACGCGGACGCGCTGGTCGCGACGGTGCTCTCCGGCCCCGTGCTCGGCTCCTGGGGCACGGTGGATCAGCTGCTGGCGTTCGAGGAGATCCCCTCGACCCCGATCGACCCCGCCACCCTCTCCCGCGATCCCGCGGTGGGCGTCGACTACGCCGAGGACCCGCTGGTGTGGCACGGGGACTTCCTTCGTCCCACCCTGGAGGGCCTGCAGCAGGCGATGCGCGCCGTCACCGACGCAGGCAGCGTCGGGGAGCATCCGCTGCTGTACCTGCACGGCGAGGACGACCGCCTGGTGCCGCTGCCCGCGAGCTGGGAGGGCCTGCTCGAGCTGCGCGGGCCGCGCACCTTCACCAAGACGTATCCCGGCGCCCAGCACGAGATCTTCAACGAGACGAACCGTGATGAGGTGCTCGCGGACGTGATCGGCTTCGTCGAGGGTGTGATCAGCGTCAGGCGCTGAGGGCGTCCCCCAGCCCGGTCAGATGAACTCGAGCGGATCGAACTCGTCGATGTCGATGATCCGCACGCGAGGCAGGCGGCTGGTGAACGCGTGGACGTCGTACTCGAGGTCGTGGAACTCGATCCCGGGGATGTCCTGCAGATCCGAGGCCATGAACTCGCGGAATCCGACCAGCGCCGTGCGGCGCCCGACCGTCGCGGCCAGATCCTCCATCTGGGGGACGAAGTCCTTGTCGTGGCTGACGAGCATGACGTCCGCTTCGCGGTCCTGCAGCGCCTCGGCGGTGCGCTGGATCGCGATGTCCACGACCTTGCCCTCACCGCGCAGCGGGACGGCCTTGTAGCCCATCGCGATCAGCGCCTGCACGAACCCCGAGGGGAGGCTGTCCTCCACAGCGAGGAAGAACAGGCCCTTCACGGGCTGGCGCCACGAGGACTCCGCGTGGTGGAGGAGCTTGTTCCAGCGAGGGCGCTCATCGGGCTGGGGGCGTCGGCCGAGGACCGAGACCCCGAGCGTGGCGTCGATGTTCTCGCCGTCCACCAGGAGGTACGTGGTGCGTTCCGTCATGGGTCGACCTTACGCCGTCCCGGGCCGCGCAGGGGCCGACGAACGCGGCGGAGGGGCTGTGGCGAGGGCTTCAGCGGTGCGCGGCCCTGCCGACCGGTGACTGCTCCTCCTCATCCATCCCACATTTCGACAGATAGTTGGGCAGGAGGGATGGGAGTTTTCGAGGGGGCGGTGATCAGCGTCGACGGTGAATTCAGCATTCTCGAAGTCGGTGTGGAAGCAATTCCTTATCAATGCAGACGGGCTCTGGGCAGAAAGCCGCCCCGCCCGTCGCTCGTCTCGTGTCTCGTCGGTTCTGCCCCGCGGCAGCCGCACCGTATGCCGGCTTCCTCCACGGGACGGTTCCTCCACAGTGGTGGGTTGTCCACAGATCATTTCCTCCACACCTGTGGCTTATCCACAGATTGATCCCCATTTTCAGGTGACCCTTCGGTAGGCAGGTGTGGGTGATTACCGTCGAGGGATATCGCAGGAAACGGTTCACGTCGGCGTCGCGGGGAGAGGGGTGGTCGGAGTGGGTGATTTCGAGGAGCTCAGGCCTGAGCACCAGTCCGCGCATGGATCGCCCGGCCGTGAGGAGGGCCTGCCGGAGTGGTCGGTGCGTGCGCGCCGCCCCCTGGATGAGGGCGGCATTCTGGCGGAGGTCGAGCCGGGCAGCCTCGAGGCTGGTCGTGCACTCGCCCTGCATCGCACGATGCGCACGAGGGCGAGTCTGCATGCCCATCAGCTGCGGCAGCTGGCGACGTTCTTCCGCGAGGACCCGGAGGTACGGGGTGTGCTGGATGATGCGGAGGTGACCGCGTTGAAGGTCGCGGCCGGGCTGCGCTGCAGCTATGCCCGCGCCTGGGCGCACGTGCGTGATGCGCATGTGGCCGTGGAGTGGATGCCGCTGACGTTCGCGTATCTGCGCCGCGGTGACCTGCCCGAGCAGTGGCATCACTACCTGCTCCGCCACGTTCGCCGCCTCACCGAGGAGCAGACCCGCGCGGTCGATGCCCACATGGCCGCAGTGGAGATCCCGTCGGTCTCGCAGGACACATTCGAGAAGCAGGTACGGCTCGCGGTGAAGCTCGCCACCGCCGGGACGCCGCCCACCCCGGCCTCGCGCTCGCGTGATGTGGAGATCGCGAACATCGATACCGAGGCCGGCACCGCTTCGTTGATGGTGACCGGCCCGATCCTGGAGATCAAAGCGCTCGCCCACCGGCTCGATGTCGCCTCCCGCACGGTGCAGAGGGCCCAGCGTCACGCCCTCGAGGACGGGGCGCTGGGACCTGTCCCGTTCGATATCGAGGGTGATCTCGCCGAGCGGGGCCGGGCGCTGTCGCTGCGCACACTGCGTTACGCGATCCTGACCCACTCGGTCCTGGACACCGACCCGGTCGAAGAGCCCGCCTCGCCGTACAAGCTGCTGGTCACAGTGCCGGCGACGACGCTGCTGGGCCTCGATGACGCCCCCGCGATGCTGGAGGGCATGACTCCCGTCCCTGCGGAGCAGGCCCGAGCGCTCGCGGCCGGGGAGCGTACCTGGCAGAGGATCCTCACCGACCCGATCACCGGCGCGTATCTGCCCGTCAGTGCCACTACATACCACCCCACCGCCCAGATGAGGCTGCAGCTGAGGCTGCGCCACCCGATCTGCGCGGTGCCCGGCTGTACCCGCTCCACCGTCATGGCCGCGGAGGACGACCACATCATCGAGTACGACCACGAACACCCCGGTGAGGGTGGTCAGACCAGCCTGTGGAACCTCCACCGCCTGTGCTGGCAGCACCACCAGATGAAGACCGCCGGGCTGATCGACCCCGCACGCGACCGTCGCGACGACCCCGCGAGCGGCGATGGCACCACCACCGCCGGCCCGCTGGAGACGACCTGGAAGATCGACCGGGAGATCCGCGCCCGCGCCCGAGAGAACACCGACCTGCTCACCCCGCACACCGCCGAAGTCATGGAACGGGCCTGGCGCACCCACCAGCGCGCCCACGACGGCGCCGCCAGACTCCGCACGCAGGAGAAGGCCGGGCTCCGTGAGGAACGCACCGCTGGCCTCGCCGCCCATCGCGGCCGCCGGATCATCCCACCCGGCCCCACCATCGACGAGGCGGCACCGCCGTTCTGACCTCAGACGGGCTGCACCTTCCCGGTCATGCCGTGCGGGTCGATGACGTACAGGCCGGGCCCAGCGCACCGCCTGCCCGGCGTCACGCCAGGGAGACCTCCTCGCCCGCCGCCGCGGACTCGTAGATCGCCTCGAGGATCCGCACGATCTCGACCCCGTGCCATGCCGGGGCGACCGACTCGGCCCGACCCAGCGAGGCGTCCACGAAGTTCTGGATCTCGTTCGCGAAACCCGTGCCGAACTCGAAGGTGCGCGAGCCGATCTGCGGCTCGATGTTCACCACCGAGTCGTGCATCTCGGTGGCGATGTGGAGGGAGGGTTCGAGCACCGCGCCGCCCTTCTCGCCGTAGACCGAGACGTCGATCGAGTCCTTCGTGGCGTGCAGCGAGTACGAGCAGTCCAGCAGCAGCGAGGCCCCGTTGTCGAAGCGGATCACCGCATTGGCGAGATCCTCGACCGTATTGCGGTCGGGGTCGTAGTCGGCGGCTTTGTAGCGCGGCATCGTGGTGATGTTCCCGCGGCTGCCGAGCTTGTCATACGTGTTGCCGCTGACCGACACCACCTTCGGGCTGCCCATCAGGTACCAGCACAGGTCCAGCACGTGGATGCCGATGTCCAGCAGCGGCCCGCCGCCGGAGATCTCCTTGTCCGCGAACCAGCCGCCAGGATTGCCGGCCCGGCGCAGGCAGCTCGCCTTGGCGTAGTAGATCTCGCCGAGCTCGTCCGAGTCGATGAAGGACTTCAGGACCTGGCAGTTCGGCGAGTGGCGGCGCACGAAACCGACCTGCACCACCCTGTCGCCGGCCTCGACGACCCGCTGGAGCTCCTCCGCCTCGGCGAGGGTGCGGGCGATGGGCTTCTCCACCAGCACGTGCTTGCCCGCCTCGACTGCGGCGATCGCCCAGGAGGCGTGCGAGTTGTTCCAGGTGCAGATCGAGACGCCGTCGATCTCGGTGTCCGCGAGCAGCTCGTGCGGATCGGCGTAGGCGCGCTCGGCACCGAACTGGTCGGCGACGGTGCGGGCTCGCTCGAGGTTCATGTCGGCGATCGCGACCAGCTCGACGTCGGGGTTGTTCTGGTAGGCGGTGAGGTGGGACTGGGCGATGCTTCCGGCGCCGATGACGCCGACTCGGAACTTCGTCATGATGTCTCTTTCGTGAGGTGGGGAGAGTGTGGGGTCAGGCGAACAGGCTCTTGGCGTTGGCGATGCCGCGCTCGCATCCGAGCAGGCAGTCCTCCCACCCCTCGAATTCGATCGCCGCATAGCCGGAGAAGCCGGAGTCGGTGATGGCGCGGGCGACGGCGGGCAGGTCGATGTCTCCGTTGCCCACCACGGCGCCGCGCAGGTGCTTCCCGCCGCGGCTGCGGAACCAGCCCGCGCCGGGGGCGGCGTCGGCCGGTCGGATGTAGAAGTCCTTGAAGTGCACGACCATCGCGTACGGCAGGTTCTGGGCGACGGAGACCTCGGGGGCCTCGTCCACGCACACGAAGTTGCCCACGTCCAGGGTGGTGAGGAAGTTCGGCTCGCCGACCGCGTGGATGATCCGACGGATCCGGTCCGCGGACTGCACGAAGAAGCCGTGGTTCTCGAGGCTGGTGGTGATGCCCTTGGTC
>JAAZLF010000161.1 GCA_012799425.1 Actinomycetales bacterium
CCGACGATCTGCTCGACGCTGCCGGGCGCCGGATGCCAGTCGTCGGCGAAGTCCTCGTAGGAGCGGCCCAGGCCGTAGAGCTCCTCGTGCCGGGCCCGGGTGGGGCTGCCCTCGATCCGCACGGTGTTGGCGTACCACTCGGCGTACTGGTGGCGGGCGTAGGCGTTCTCGGAGGTCACGTCGCTGCGGTCGAGCACATCGGCCCAGGCCGGCACCGAGTACAGGCCCCAGTGCACGAAGATCCCGAGCTTCGCGTCGCGGTACCAGTCGGGGACGGAGAGATCGGGATAGGCACTCGCGGGAGCGGCGCCCGAGGGGCCGTGGCGGTCATCGAAGCTGATCACGGGCGCTCCTTCGCGCGAAGATCGTCTGCGGTCGGAACCCGCCCCGGGCGGGCGGCCCTTTCGGCGGGGCGGGCCGGATGCGAGGATTCGGCGGGGCGGGCCGGATGCGAGGATGACCCCAGACTATCAACCGCTTAAGCTCCGGGAGCCTCCATGTCTGCGCTGGCGCAGTCCCCGACCGTCCGCCCCCGCCTCGGCATCGCCGGGATCGCGATCGAGTCCTCGACCTTCACCCCGTACCGCTCGAGCGAGGCGGATTTCGAGGTGCGCCACGGGACGGAGGAGATCCTGTCCCGCTACCCCTTCGAGGTCCCCGAGGCCGAGTACGTCGGCGTGCTCCACGCCCGCGCCCTGCCCGGTGGGCAGCTGGACCGCGACACCTACGAGGGTTGGAAGGCGGAGATCGTCGACGGTCTCGCCGCGGCCTGCGAGAACGCACCCCTGGACGGCTTCTTCTTCGACATCCACGGCGCGATGAGCGTGGTGGGCCTCGACGACGCCGAGGGCGATCTGATCACCGCGATCCGCGGCGCGATCGGCCCGGACGTCGTGGTGGGCACCGCGATGGACCTGCACGGGAACGTCTCGACGACCCTGTTCGAGGCGTGCGACCTGCTCACCTGCTATCGCCACGCCCCGCACATCGACGCGTGGGAGACCCGCGAACGGGGCCTGCGCGACCTGGTGGAGGCCTCCGCACGGGTCGCGGCGGGAGGCGAGCGCCCGCACAAGGCGCTCGTGCACCTGCCAATCCTGCTGCCCGGCGAGAAGACCTCCACGCGCATCGAACCGGCGAAGTCCCTGTATGCACGGATCCCCGAGCTCACCGCCCGCGAGGGCGTCACGGACGTCTCCTACTGGATCGGATTCGCCTGGGCCGATCAGCCGCGCTGCAAGGCCGCGATCGTGGCCTTCGGGGACGATGCGGACGCGGTGGACGCCGCGGCGCTCGAGCTCGCGAACGCCGTGTGGGACAAGCGGCACGACTTCGAGTTCGTGGCCCCCACCGGCACCTTCGACGACTGCCTCGAGCAGGCCATCAGCTCGTCGCTGCGGCCGTTCTGGATCTCCGACTCCGGGGACAATCCGGGAGCGGGCGGCGCCGACGACACCACCTACGCCCTGGCCCGCCTCCTGGACCGGCCCGAGATCCGTGCGGGCGAGGTGAGCGCACTGATGGTCTCGCTGGTGGATCCGGAGTCGACGAGCACCGCGCACGCGCTCGGCATGGGCGCTCGCGGCGAGTTCCGGGTGGGTGGACGGATCGATGCCCGCGAGCCGGGCCCCGTGGCGCTGCGCGCCGAGGTGACGGCGCTGGACGAGGCGGCGAACACCGGCCACTCGGCCGCCCTGCGGGTGCTCGACGGCGAGCGCGAGACGGGCCTGACCGTCGTGGTCACCGCCCGCCGTTCGCAGTGGGCCACCCGCTCGATGTTCGCGCGGCTCGGGCTGTCGATGACCGGATTCGACGTGGTCACGGTGAAGATGGGCTACCTCGAGCCGGATCAGTACGAGGCGGCGGCCGGCTGGCTGCTGGCCCTCACCCCGGGCGGTGTGGACCAGGACCTGCGGCGCCTCGGGCACTCGCGCATCGACCGGCCGATGATTCCCTTCGACGCGGAGATCCCCGCGCCCACGTCCGAGGATGTGGTGACCGGCGGCGGCCGGTAGGAGCGCCACACCAGAGGCCCGATGTCTGACCGATGATCCGAATCTGACTCCCCCATTTTCCTCGGAAAATTCGGAGTTCCTTACCTCAAACACCCGAGGTTTGGTGGAATGGAGCCATGGCGACCTCAGCGACCCCGCACCTCGTGCCGACCCCCGAGCAGCTCATCTGGCAGCGGGACGGGTTCGGCGTCTTCTTCCACTTCGGCGTGAACACCTTTGCCGGCAAGGAATGGAGCGACGGCACCCTCTCCCCCCAGATCTTCGACCCCACCAATCTCGACGCCGACGAGTGGGTGCGCCTGGCCCGCGACATGGGCGCGAAGTACGTCATCCTCACCGCCAAGCACCACGACGGGTTCTGCCTGTGGCCCACCGCCACCACCGACTACTCCGTCGCCTCCTCCCCCTGGAAGAACGGCAGGGGCGATGTGGTGCGCGAGATCGCCGACGCCTGCCGGAAGCACGACATGAAGCTCGGCCTCTACCTCTCCCCGTGGGACCGCAACGCCCCGCAGTACGAGGACGCGGAGGTGTACGACGAGTTCTACCTCGCACAGCTGCGTGAGCTGTGCACGAACTACGGGCCGCTGTACGAGCTGTGGTTCGACGGCGCCGGGTCCGCGGGACGCGAGTACGCCTGGGACCGCATCGGCGCGCTGATCGACGAGCTGCAGCCCGGCGCGATGGTGTTCAACATGGGCCCCGCCACGATCCGCTGGGTGGGCA
>JAAZLF010000162.1 GCA_012799425.1 Actinomycetales bacterium
CACCTCGGTCCCGGTCAGGACGATACCCGCTTCCCAGGTCTGGTCGATGTAGTAGTCGTGCCGGGCGCGCTTGTTCGAGGCGATGAGCTTCTTCGAAGGCCCGTCGTCCGCAGCGGCCTTCTTCGCCGCCTTCTTCTTCGCCGACATCGGGTCCCTCCTGTTCGTTCGCCGCGATGGATGCGTCGCCGGTCGCAGCTCGCGACCTGACAGCTCAGCTTACGCGGTGGTCAGTGCCCGTCGCGAGTGATTTTCGCGCACGGTGATCACCGCCGCGCCCGGACCCCCCGGACCATCAGATGTACTTGCCCGGGTTGACGGCGTTGCCGTCCTCGTGAATTTCGAAGTGGAGGTGGCAGCCGGTCGAGGAGCCGGTGGTCCCCACGTACCCGACGGTGGTGCCGGCTGAGACCTGTGCACCGACCGGCTGGGCGTAGCCCTGCAGATGGTGGTACGAGCTCGTGACGAGGCGGCCGTTGTGGACGCCGTGGCTGAGGATGATCTTGTTGCCCGCGCCGCTGTTGTACGTCCGGGCGATCACGCGGCCTGAATGGGTCGCGCCCACGGGCACCCCGCACGCGACCGGGAAGTCGACCCCGGCATGCAGCTTGCGGGTGCCGTAGATCGGGTGCACGCGCCAGCCGAAGTTGGAGTTCAGCCGGGCGTTGACCGGATAGCTCCAGCCGCCTCCGGTGTCGGCGGAGCCGGACGAGGAGGAACCCCCTCCGCTCCCGCCGCTGCTGCCGCTGCTGCTCTGCTCGCGCTCACGCTCTCGGCGCGCGCGCTCCTCCCGCTCGCGCTCCTCGCGGGCGAGCTCCTCGATCTCGCTGTCGAGAGTCGAGCTGCGGGTCTCCAGGTCGCCGGTCTCGCCCTCGTACTTCTCCTTCTTGTCCTCGAGGTCGTCACGCTGGGTCTGCTGGGTCAGGTAGAGGTCGTCGAGCTCCTTCTTCGCCGTGGTCGCCTGCGCCTCGGCCTCCTCGGTGCGCTCGACCGCCTCCTCAGCATCGATCTTGAGCTGCCTGATCTCCTCGCGCACCGCGGTGAGACGCTCAGCGGAGTTCTCCGTGACCACCTGATCCGTGCGCAGCGTATCCAGGCGAGTGCCCTGCGAGGCCATGGTGATGCGGTAGTTCATCGACCTGTCCACCGCGTCCTGCGGCGACTGGTTCCCGAGGTAGATGGTGGAAGGGCTGGGCACCCCACCGCCCTTGTACGCAGTCAGCGCCACGGTCGCGAGCTCGCCGCCGCTGCGATCGACCTCCTCGCGCCCCTCCTCGACCTGGCCGGAGAGGCGCTGCTCCTCCTCTTCGGCGTCGGTGAGCCGCTGGCCGATCAGCCGGTCCTCCTCACGAGCCTCCTCCAGCTCCGCCTGCGCCTCCTCGAGCTCCTGCTGCGCCTCGGGGATCAGCAGCTCGGTCTCCGCGAGCGCGATGTACGTGTCGGCGAGCTCCTCGCTGACATCGTTCAGCTCGATCCGCAGGTCCTCGAGCTGCTGCTCGACCTCGTCGCGCTCGGCGATCTTGTCCTCTTTGCTGCCCTCGGCCATCGCCGGGGAGATCGGAGTCATCAGCATCGGCAGAGCCACCAGGGCGGCGGCGACCATGCTGAGAGGACGGTGCAGGATGCTCCGGGACATGCTCACACCTTCAGATAGCGGTTCAAGGAGATCACCGAGGAGGCGATCGACAGGGCTGCCCCCAGGGCGATCAGGAGCGGTGCGGCCCACACCAGATCGGTGACGCCGACGGTGATGAGCTGCTCGCCGAGGGTGGGCGCGAGCCACCCTTGGACTATGTAGTGCAATCCCACCCACAGCATGCCGGAGGCGATGACGCCCCCGATGATCGCAGCGACAGCGCCCTCCAGCAGGAACGGCAGGCGGATGAACAGGTTCGAGGCGCCCACCAGGCGCATGATCGCGATCTCCCGGCGCCGTCCCGCGACTGACATCCGGATCGTGGTGGCCACCAGCAGCAGAGCCGCGATCAGCATCAGCACTGCCAGCCCCAGCGCGAACAGCGTGGACTGGTTGAGCACGTCGATGAAAGGGGCGAAGGTGCTGAGCAGGTCCGTGACCTCGTCCACGCCGTCGCGGCCCTGGAAGAACTCGACCACCGCGGCGGAGTCGTCGGCGTTCTCGAGCGTGATGTGGAAGGAGACGGGCATGTCCGCGGCGGTGAAGTTCGAGACGAAGCTCTCCCCCTCGAACTGGTCCTGGTAGATCGTCAGCGCCTCGTCCTGCGAGCGTTCGGAATAGGAGGCGATGTACGGGGACAGCACGTCCCCCTCGAGCGCCTCGCGCACCGAGTCGATCTGGGCGTCGGTCGCGGCGCCTCCTGCACAGGAGGCTGCGGTCGAGTGCGGTGAGCACAGGAAGATCGTCACCTGGGACTGCTCGACAAGGGTCGATTTCATGTCCATGATCTGCTTCTGCATCAGCGCACCGGTGCCGACGAAGGTCAGCGAGACCGCCGTGACGATGACGACAGAGATGACCATCGAGACGTTCCGCCACAGACCGGTGAGGATCTCTCCGAGGATGTACCGCGCCCTCATCGCAGGTTCTCCTCGTCATCGGCGGCGAAGGGATCCTCGTCGCGGGCCCTGCGCGCCTCGCGCTCGTCGATCAGATCCTCCTCGAGGATGTCCTCCGCGATGGCGTGCTCATCAGGCTGATCGTCCAGGCGTTCGGCAGACGCGGCGCCGCTCACCGGTGCCTCGGGATCGGGCGCTCCGTCCCAGTCGGCGACCAGACCGTCCTCGTCCAAGGGATGCTCCTCGCGGTGGGCGGAGTCGTCGGGGAGGTTCCCTGAGATCACGCTCACCGGAGCCGGAGTCTCGTAGCTGCCCCGCTCCTCGTCCCGCACCACCTGGCCGCCGACCATCTCGACCACGCGACGCTGCATCCGGTCCACGGCGCTGCGGTCGTGGGTCGCCATCACGACGGTGGTGCCGCGCTCGTTGATCTCGGCCAGCAGATCGAGGATGCCCGAGGCGGTGGAGGGGTCCAGGTTGCCGGTGGGCTCATCGGCCAGCAGGATCGAGGGCCGGTTGACGTACGCGCGGGCGATCGCGACGCGCTGCTGCTCGCCGCCGGAGAGCTCATGCGGCATCCGCTTGCCCTTGTCCTCCAATCCCACCATCTCGAGCATCTCGGGCACCAGGCGCCGCACCACCTTCCGGGGCGTGCCGATCACCGCGAGCGCGAACTCGATGTTCTGATACGCCGTCTTCGACGGCAGCAGACGGAAATCCTGGAACACCATGCCGATGTCACGGCGCAGCGAAGGCACCTTCCAGGAAGGCAGGCGCGAGAGATCCTTGCCCGCCACGTAGACGGTGCCCCGGGTGGGAGCCACTTCCTTCAGCACCATGCGCATGAGCGTCGACTTCCCAGAACCGGAAGCCCCCACCAGGAACACGAATTCCCCGCGAGAGAACTCGATGTCGAGATTCTCCACCGCGGGGTGCTGACCACGCATGTACGTCTTGGTGACGTCGTCGAACCGGATCACTGGCGCCTGTCACATCTGGGGGAAGTAGTGCGCTACCAGAGTAGGGGCGCGGGGGACGGATTCCGCGAAGGCGAGGGCGCGGCCCGGGTCAAAACTTGGCCAAGTGTGCGTGCCTCTGATCACCACCGTCGCAGCGGGCGGCTGGGGGCGCGCTCGCAGCACGTCGACCGGGCGCCGCCCAACCCGCCGGTATCCTACCGCTCACGAGCTCGCAGCACGTCGACCGGGCCCCGCCCAACCCGCCGGTCTCCTACCGCTCGCGAGCTCGCAGCACGTCGACCGGGCGCTGCCCGATCCGCCGGTCAGGAGTCGGACTTGCCCTGCTCGGCGCGCCAGCGGATGCCCGCGTCGATGAACTCGTCGATCTCGCCATCGAACACCGAGGAGGGGTTGCCCTCCTGGTACTCGGTGCGCAGGTCCTTGACCATCTGATACGGGTTCAGCACGTAGGAGCGCATCTGGTCGCCCCAGCTGGCCTTGACGTCGCCCGCGAGCTCCTTGCGCTCGGCAGCCTCCTCGGCCTTCTTCAGCAGCAGCAGGCGCGACTGCATCACTCGCAGCGCCGCGGCACGGTTCTGGATCTGTGACTTCTCGTCCTGCATCGACACGACGGTGCCGGTGGGGAGGTGGGTCATGCGCACAGCGGAGTCGGTGGTGTTCACGGACTGGCCGCCCGGGCCCGAGGAACGGAACACGTCGACCTTCAGGTCGTTCTCGGGGATATCGATGGAGTCTGTGGACTCGATCAGCGGGATCACCTCGACCGCGGCGAAGGAGGTCTGGCGGCGCCCCTGGTTGTCGAACGGGCTGATGCGCACCAGGCGGTGGGTGCCGCCCTCGACCGACAGCGTGCCGTAGGCGAAGGGCGTGGAGATCTCGAAGGTGACCGACTTCAGACCGGCCTCCTCCGCGTAGGAGGTGTCCAGGACCTTGGCCGCGTAGCCGTGGCGCTCGGCCCAACGCAGATACATGCGCATGAGCATCTCGGCGAAGTCCGCGGCATCGACGCCACCGGCACCGGCGCGGATCGTGATCACGGCGTCCCGTTCGTCGTACTCGCCGGACAGCAGCGTGCGCACCTCAAGCTCGTCGAGCGTCTTATGGATGCTGGCCACCTCCTGCTCGGCCTCTGCGAAGGTGTCCGAATCGTCCTCCTCCGCGGCGAGCTCGACCATCACCTCGAGGTCCTCGATGCGGGAGGCGAGCTCGCTGATGCGGCGCCGCTCGGACTGCGCATGGGACAGCGCAGAGGAGACCTTCTGCGCATTGTCGACGTCATCCCACAGGTCCTGGGCGGACGCCTGCTTCTCGAGGTCGGCGATCTTGGCGTCGAGCGCCTCGACGTCCGTCACCTGCTCGATGGAGGACAGGGTCGAGCGGAGCTGGGGGATCTCTGCGGAGAAGTCGATGGAAGCCACGATCCGGGAGTCTACGGCAGGGGGCTGTGCATGCAGTCGTGTTCTGGATGACGATCGGGCCGCGCTGCGCAGTCAGGCGTCGGTGCGTGCCCGTACGCTCCGTGCCTCCGTGGCCCACGCGCCGAGGCTGCGACCCACCTCGACCAGCAGTTCCGCTCCGTTCTCGAGCGCGAGGCGTGATGACCCGGCGAGCGACGTGAGATCCCACGCTTCCTCGATACCGGCATCGTCCAGCTGGGCGGCGCTGAGGGTGATGGCTCCGGCGACCGCCGCGACCGGCAGCCCTCGCTGCTGTGCACGGCGCGCCACCTCGGCGGGGCCTTTGCCCTGGAGGGTCTGCTCGTCGAGCTTCCCTTCCCCCGTCACCACCACGTCGACCTGCTCGAGCAGGGCGTCGACTCCGACGAGCTCGAACACGGCGTCGGCGCCGGAGCGCTGCCGAGCGCCGAGCAGGAACAGGCCGAACCCGGTGCCGCCGGCGGCACCGGCCCCGGCCCGGTCGCGGTGGGTGCCGGAAGGGTCGAGAATTCCCGCGGCCGCAGCGAGCGCTGCATCCGCCGTCTCGACCTCATGCGGGGCCAGGCCCTTCTGGGGGCCATAGACGGCGGCGGCGCCCTCGGTCCCGAGCAGCGGGTTGGTGACGTCGTTGGCCGCGATGAGGGTGACGCCCTCGAGCGCCTCGAGCGCGGGGGCGAGGTCCGCCCTGGCGAGGGTGGGCAGAGCGTTCAGCCCGCCCGAGATCGCGGTGCCGTCCTCGGTGAGCAGGTGCGCCCCGAGCCCTTGGAGCAGCCCCGCGCCGGCATCGGTGGAGGAGCTGCCGCCCAGGCCCACCAGGACCGTGTGCGCCCCGGCGGAGACCGCGGCACGGATCAGTTCGCCCAGTCCGCGGGTGGAGGCTGTGCCAGGTGCGAGCATTCCGCCGGGCAGCGCCTGCAGGCCGACCGTCTCGGCGAGCTCGAGCACGGCGACCCCGTCCTGAAGCGCCCAGCGCGCGATGCGCGGAGCCCCCGTGGGGCCGGTGACAGTGGCGGAGTGCTCCGTGAACCCTGCGGCGAGCGCGGCGTCGACGGTGCCGTCGCCGCCGTCGGCGATGGGGCAGGACAGCACCTGCAGCTCCGGGGCGGTGCGGGCGATCCCGAGCCGCAGCGCCTCCACCACCTGTGCGGCGCTGAGCGTCCCCTTGAACTTGTCGGGCGCGAGCAGAACGGTGCGGGTGGGGGTCATCGGGCGCGAGCCTCTCCTTCGACGGTCAGCGGGATGGCGGTGCCGGTCCCTCGCAGGAACCATCCTGCCAGGGGCGGGTGCGTGCGCGCGGTGATGACCACTCGCACCGTCCCGTCGGCGTTCACGGTGACATCGGCGAGCTGGATGTCCTGGGTGCTGGTGGTGTCGTGCGGATAGCTGCGCAGGTGCTCCTCGGCCGCAGCCCGGGCGGAGCCCTCGTGGATCACTGGGCCGGTACCACCGGCGTAGAGGCGTGCCGGGTCGATCGCCTGCGAGGCAGACAGCGCGGCGCTGTCGGCGGCATGCTGCAGCCCGTTGCGCTCGAGCTGCACTCCGGTGATGGCGGTGCCGACGGCGATCACCATGAGGATCACCACCAGCACCCCGGTGGTGAGGATCGTCATCGACCCTCGGGCATCGGCCAGACGCTGTCGCAGCCAGCACAGACATGTGCGCATCAGGGCACCGCCCGGTACTGGTCGACCTGCACAGCATGCTCCGCCCCGACGGCCACGGGCCCGGTCTCCCCCAGGACCGGTCCGAGCCCAGGGACGGGAACCTGGATGCGCACGCGAGCGGTGATGGAACCGCCCGGCGTGGCGCAGGGGTCCTCGCTGCACCTGATCGTCGCGACGTCCGCCGGTGCCAGCCCGTGGTCCTCGAGGACCATCTCGGTATGCCTCGCGGCACGCTCCGCAGCGCGCTGCGGATCGTTCTCGGTCGCGTGTATGCGAGCGACGTCCCGAGAAATCGTGTCCGCTGCGAAGACCGCCGCCTGGACGTTGCCGAGCGTGAGGACGAGATAGAGGGAAGGGATCAGCAGCGCCGCGGAGAGCACCACGAACTCCACGATCGCGTTGCCGTCCTCGCGGCCCAGCGCATCGCGGATCGGGAGGTCGGCCCCGGCTCGACGCTTCCCGCTCACATCGACTCCTCGTCGAGGGCCCGGCCCTCGACCGACAGCTCTCCGCTGGGACCGTACAGCCCGACCAGGGGGAGGGCGGCGGTGATCCGGATGCGGATCGTCCCGTCGGACTCCTGCGTCGCCGTCGCGGCGGCGTCGAGACCATCGCCGAATCGCTCATGGATGAGACGCTCGGCGCGCTCAGCACCGTCCTGGGGCGTCGAGCCCACGAGCGCGGCATGGTGGGCGCCCTGGACCGCCGCATCGACCAGCGTGTTCCGTGTGTGGACGATCAGGGCCGCCTGGACGACCAGCAGCCCGATCATGACGATGAGCACGGCGACCATCGGGAACTCGGCCACCGCTGCGCCGTCGTCCCCGCGCAGACGGCGCACCAGCCTCCCGTGCGCGGCAGGTGGCCTCCATGCTCTGGAGCGAGAGATCGTCTCACGGCAAGTCCCGCCGATTCTCGTCATAGATGTCCTCGTGATGTCAGTGAGGTCAGAGGCTGCCGCCGAGGAACGGGGCCATCGCGTTCTTGAAGATCTGGACGATCTGCTCGGACGCGACGGCCCAGAGCGCCACCACGATTCCTGCCGTCATCAGCGTGATCAGAACCCAGCCCGGAACATCTCCCTGGTCGGATCCCAGCCGGGACACCATCCGCTGCATCACGGAGCGACTCATAGGACGTGGGGAGGTCGAGAATCGGGCGCGGGCTGTGTGACGGGCGCGGTGGAGTGTGGTGCGGTGGACAGTCATATCGGCCTCCTCGGCTGATGGACCGGAGCTGGCTCCGGTGGGGTGCGGGATGATGCGGGCAAATGGGATGTGCAGTGGTTCGGGACGGTTCAGAGGCTGATCTCCAGCACGGCGAGGCCGGGGAAGATCGCGAAGACGATAACCAGGGGCAGGACGAAGAACACCACCGGGACGAGCATCATGATCTCGCGCTGACCAGCAGCTTCCATGAGTTCTCGTTTGGCGGCCTCTCTCGCGTCCTGGGCCTGGGCACGCAGGACGTCAGCGAGCGGGGTGCCCCGCTCGATCGCGATCGCTACCCCCTCCCCGAAACGCCCGAGGGATTCCAGCGGAGTCCGGGACCCCAGAGAGGCGAGCGCCTGGGAGACGCTCGTTCCTGCGCGGATGTCCGCGACGGTGGCCGCGAACTCATCGGGCAGTGCCCCCGACGACGTCCGGGCGACGCGCTCCATCGCCGCGATCGGGCTCTCCCCCGCAGCGACCGCCAGGGCCAGGAGATCAGCGACGGTGGGGAACTCTCGTGCCATCCGAGCTGCGCGGCGTTTGATCTCCACCCCCAGCAGGTAGTCACGTAGGAGCACCCCGCAGACGGTCCCGAGGACGACCAGGAACAGGCCGACCATCGGGCTGCTTCCCCGCAGGCCGATCGCCGCGACCGCGATGACCACACCCAGTACGAGGCCGGCAGCGCCGAACGCCACCTGTTCGATCCGAAAGGAATCCGTGGAGATGCGCCGGCCCGCGAGACGAAGCCGGCGCTCGAGCTGATCCGCGCCTCCGGTGAGTCTCTCCAGCACGCTCAGGCCCCGCGTGGCGACGGGACCCATGAGGTTCTCCAGCACCGTGCGGGCACGGCTGCTGGTGCTCGGTGTCGCGAAGAGCGAGGCCGTTCGCGAGCTGCGCAGGTAGGGGTCGACCCGTGCGGAGAGGTCCCGGGATCTCAACCACGGCACCTGCCAGGCGATGAGTGTCAGCCCGACCCCGAACAAGAGGCCGAGCACGATCCCGACGAACGTGGTCCCGGAGCCGCTCATCGCAGGACCCTCTCGTCCTGCGGCAGCCTCGCGATCTGCAGCATGACGCGGTACGCGATGAGAGAGACTCCCGCCCCGATCACGATGAGCACGAGCCCCGTCGTGGAGTCATATGCCTGGGCCGCCTGGGGGCGAGTAGCCATCAGCCCCAGCACGACCCAGGGCGCCACGAGCGCCAGCCGCGCGGCATTGACGGTCCAGGACTGCCGAGCCTCGAGCTCGGCGCGTGTGCGGGCGTCCTCCCGCAGGAACGCGGACAGCGTTCTGAGAAGGCCTCCGAGATCAGTGCCGCCGACGTCCCGGGTGATCCTCAGCGCTTCGACGATCCTGTCCCCCACGGGATCAGCCAGACGCGTCTTGAGGCGGTCGAGGCATCCCGCGAAGTCACCGCTGGCCTGGTAGTCGAGCGCGAACTCGGCGAACGCGGGCCTCAGCTCCTCCGGTCCTTTGCGGCTGAGCTGGACGAGGGCTTCGGGAAGCGAGAGGCCGGCACGGATCGCGGAGTTCACATGGTCCACCGCTTCGGGCCAGACCTCCCTCATCGCCGTCGTACGTCGGCGCGCCGCGGAGCGGAGCACGAGCACCGGCACCGCCGAGGCGCCGAGACCGATCGCCAGCGACGGCACGACCGCCCCGGAGATCGCCCAGAGGACCGTGGCGATCACGAGGCCGAGACCTGCGCTGAGAGCCGGCACCGCCGCTGGCGGGACCGTGTCGAGCCCGACCTTGATCAGGTCGTCTCGGAGGCGATCCAAGGCCCGCACCACCGCTCCGCGACGCGGCACCGCGCTGACCTGCTCCCACATCGACCACCAGATCAGGAGCAGACCGAGTCCCGCGACCAGGCCCAGGAACGCACCATCGCTCATGCGGCGGCTCCCTGACCCAGCAGCCCGGGGAGATCGAATCCGCCGCGGGCGAAACGCTCGGCATGGGGCGGATGGCCCTGCCCTCGCACGAGGCGGTCCCCGTGCTGGGAGAAGATGTCCGAGACCTCGATCGTCTCGTCCTCGACCCTGCCGCTGAGGCCCACGATCTCGCGCACTCGCCTTCTGCCGTCGGCAAGCATGTCCAGATGCACCACCAGATCGATGGCGCTGGCCACGGT
Organism: Actinomycetales bacterium; assembly: GCA_012799425.1. GTDB lineage: Bacteria > Actinomycetota > Actinomycetes > Actinomycetales > Dermabacteraceae > Brachybacterium. Next base: position 9,963 of record JAAZLF010000162.1, read on the forward strand.
GGGCACCACGAACCTGCTGGAGACGTTCTCCCCGGCGAGCAACGGCAACGTGCAGAGCTTCATGACGGCGTCGCGAGCCGAGTTCGCATGGATCGACGCAAGCCCCGGCAAACCGCTGTTGAGCGCGATGAGCATGTCGAGGCTCTCCGCCTCGCGCACCTCGCCGACGACGATCCTGCTCGGCCTCATTCTCAGAGCCTCTTTGACCAGCCGACGCAACGAGATCTCACCGGTGCCTTCAAGGTTCGCCTGACGGGTCTGCATCGCGACGACGTCGCGCAGCGCGAGGTTGAGCTCGAACACCTCCTCGATCGTCACCACTCGTTCGCGCGCGCCCACGGACTGTGCAAGACAGCGCAGGAACGTGGTCTTGCCAGCCCCGGTCGCTCCGCTCGCGATCACGTTCAGGCCGGAGGCGATGGCGGCATCGAGGAAGTCTGCGGCCTGCTGTGGGAGGGAGCCCAGAGCGACGAGTCCCTGGAGGTCGTGCGCCTTCGCCACGAACTTGCGGATATTGATGGCCCAGTGGGTCCGGGTCACGCTGGGGATGACGACGTGCAGACGGGATCCGTCCGGCAGCAGGGCGTCGACGAACGGGGTGCTCATATCGAGCCTGCGGCCGCTGCTGACCAGCATCCGCTCCACG
>JAAZLF010000163.1 GCA_012799425.1 Actinomycetales bacterium
CCTCGTCCTCGTCGTCATCATCGTCATCGTCCTCGTCGTCGTCGTAGCCGCGCGAGCCGAGAGCGATCGCACGGGCCGCCGGGCCGAGGATGTGGCGCTTGATCGCACCGAACAGCAGGTAGGCGCTGATGCCGCCGAGCAGCGGGGAGAGCACCCACGACACGGCGATCTTCCCGATCTCGCTCCACTGGACCATCTCGAACCCACCGGTGCCGGTGACGATCCCGGTGGTGACGGCGGCACCGACGATGCCGCCGATCAGCGCATGGGTGGTAGACACGGGCCAGCCCATGCGCGTGGCCAGCATCAACCAGATGGCCGCGCCGGCCAGCGCGGCCATCATGATGTAGGCGAACGACATGGGATCGAGGTCGACGCCCTCGAGGTCGACGATCCCGCTGCGCACGGTCTCGGTGACCGAGCCGCCGGCGAGGACCGCCCCGGAGACCTCGAAGACCGCGGCGACGACGAGCGCCTGCTTCATGGTCAGGGTGCCGGCGCCGACGCTCGTGCCGAAGGAGTTGGCGACGTCGTTGCCGCCGATGTTGAAGGCCATGAACAGGCCGAAGGCGATCGCGAGGATCAGCAGGAACGCGTTCACGTTCGTCCCGGTGTGGGAGAACGTCCAGATCGAGAAGGCGACCACCGTCGCGAGCGTCATCAGCCCGGCGCCGAGGTGCCAGTTCCGATCCGGGCCGAGGAAGCCGGCAGAGGAAGGAGCGTCGGGGGATCTCTGGGCGGTGGAGCCTGGCATCGTCACATTCCCGGTGGGTGAGGAGGAGAGCGGAGGGTCCGGGCGCATGCCCGGAGTCCCGACAAGGACCGCCGCCACTGTAGGCCGTCGATGACGTCGGGGCGAACGCGCGATGAACCCCCGGTGTCGCCACCTGTGTCTTCACGGCCGACGTGATTCTCCGCTCGTCGGATCGACGGTCCCCGCGTGATCCCGCTGACCTTCGGCATCGATGCAGGTCGGGCATGGGGGCGCTGTGAGGGGCTGTGGCGGGCGAGACAGCACAGGGGGCGTGCGCGCCGCTACCATCGATGCATGACGAGCGCGGATCCCTTCGGTTTCATCGGACTCACCTACGACGACGTCCTGCTGCTGCCCGGCGAGACGGACGTGATCCCCTCCGAGGCGGACACCTCCAGCCGCCTCACGCGGGAGATCTCCCTGAGGATCCCGCTGGCGAGCGCGGCGATGGACACCGTCACCGAATCGCGGATGGCGATCGCGATGGCCCGGCACGGCGGCATCGGCATCCTCCACCGCAACCTCTCCATCGAGGACCAGGCCCATCAGGTGGACCTGGTCAAGCGCACCCAGACCGGCCGCATCACGAACCCCGTGACCATCGGTCCCGACGCCTCCCTCGAGGACTTCGACGCCCTGTGCGGCCAGTTCCGGGTCTCCGGCCTGCCGGTGGTCGATGCGGGGCAGCGCCTGCTGGGCATCTGCACCAACCGCGATCTGCGCTTCATCCCCGTCGCCGAGTGGGCGGCCACGAAGGTCGCCGACGTCATGACCACGGAGCTGTTCACCGCCCCCGAGGACGTCACCCCCGAGCAGGCCACCGCCCTGCTGCGCAAGAACAAGCGCGAGCGCCTGCCGCTGATCGACGCCGAGGGGCGTTTGACCGGGCTGATCACCGTGAAGGACTTCGTGAAGTCCGAGCAGTTCCCCGATGCCTCCAAGGACAGTCAGGGGCGCCTGCTGGTCGGCGCGGGCGTGGGCTTCTTCGGTGACTCGCTCGAGCGGGCCGGCGCGCTGCGCGAGGCAGGGGTCGACGTCCTGGTCGTCGACACCGCCAACGGCCACGCCCGTCTCGCCCTCGAGATGATCCGCTCCATCAAGAACGACCCGTACTTCGCCGATGTCCAGGTGATCGGCGGCAACGTCGCCACCCGAGCCGGCGCGCAGGCGCTGGTGGACGCCGGCGC
>JAAZLF010000164.1 GCA_012799425.1 Actinomycetales bacterium
CGGGGGTCCTCATCTTCTTGACCCTCGCGGCGGTGGCGGTCTTCCTGACCACCGAGTCGATGCCGGCGATCATCGCGAGCCAGGAGTTCTCGGGAACGGCGGAGTTCTCGCTCATCGAGACCGCTCTTCCGCTGATCTACGGCACGGTGCTCGCCTCGGCGATCGCCCTGGTGATCGCGATTCCGATCTCCATCGGCATCGCGCTGTTCATCTCGCACTTCGCCCCGCGCCGCCTGGCTTCCGGTCTGGGCTACATGATCGACCTGCTGGCTGCGGTGCCGTCGGTGGTCTACGGGCTCTGGGGCGGTATCTGGCTGGTCCCCAAATTGGAGCCGCTGTACGTCTTCCTCAACACCTACCTCGGCTGGATCCCGCTGTTCGCAGGCGATCCCTCCGCTCCGATGCGGAACCTGGCCTCCGCCTCCGTGGTGCTCGCGGTGATGGTGCTGCCGATCATCACGGCAGTGTCCCGGGAGGTGTTCCTGCAGACGCCGCTCCTCCAGGAGGAGGCCGCGCTCGCTCTCGGTGCGACCCGCTGGGAGACCATCAAGACCGTCGTGCTCCCCTTCGGGCGCGGCGGCGTGGTCGCCGCGTCGATGCTCGGTCTCGGCCGCGCCCTCGGCGAGACCATGGCCGTGCTGATGATCCTCGCCCCCGGGGCGACCTTCTCCCTCCACATCCTCGAGGTGGGGCGGCACAACTCGATCGCCGCGAACATCGCCTCGAAGCAGGCGGAGGCCTCCGGCGTCGACATGTCCCTGCTCGTCTTCACCGGCCTGGTGCTGTTCGTGCTGACGTTCATCATCAACGCCATCGCCCGGTGGATCGTCGCCCGCAGCGGCCCCAAGAGCTGAGAGGTCCCCATGAGCTCCTCGACTTCCGTCCAGGCCCCGCCCTCGGTGCGCTCCACCGACGAGCGCCGGCTGCCCTGGTACCACCTGATCTTCACCGGCCTCGCCGGGCTGCTGGTCGCGGTCGCCGTGCTGTCGATCTTCGACGCCCTGTCCGTCGCCAGTGCGATCCTGCTCGGCTTCGTGCTGCACCTGCTGTTCGGCTGGCTCTACTCCCTGCTGCGCGAGGGCCCGCGCTGGGCGAAGGACCGGCTGATGACCCTCCTGGTCATCGGCGCCTTCGCGATCTCGATGTTCCCGCTCCTCTCACTGCTGTGGGCGGTCATCGGGCGGGGCCTGGCCCGCGTGCTCGCGGCCAAGCCCGATCCGTTCTCCTTCTGGACCGCCGACATGTCCGGGATCATCGGCGGGGCCGACGCGGGAGGCGTCTTCCACGCCATCGTCGGCACCCTGCTGATCACCCTGTGGGCCTCGATCATCTCGATCCCCGTCGGCCTGTTCACCGCGATCTTCCTGGTCGAGTACGCGGACCAGGGCTGGAAGCGGACCCTCGGCAAGGGGGTCACCTTCCTGGTGGACGTCATGACCGGCATCCCCTCGATCGTCGCCGGACTGTTCGGCCTGGCGCTGTTCATCGCCTTCATGCCCGACCAGAGCGTGCGCATGGGCATCATGGGTGCTGTCGCACTGTCGCTGCTGATGATCCCCACCGTGGTGCGCAACAGCGAGGAGATGCTCCGCCTGGTCCCGATGGACCTGCGCGAGGCC
>JAAZLF010000165.1 GCA_012799425.1 Actinomycetales bacterium
AGGCCGCCCGGCGCCCGTCGGCGCCCCGCTCCCCGAGCCATGGGGCGAGCAGGTCCTCGCAGCCCAGCCAGCCGACGAGCCCGAGGGACCATTCCTCGGCGGTGAACAGGCTGCGCTCGAAGGCCGCACGGATCCGCAGCGGATCAGCCGCCTCGACACCCGTGATCACCATGCGGGTGGTGGGCAGATCGCGGCCGGAATCCGCGGCCACGCCGATCGACACCTGGCCACCTGCTCCGTCCCACTGGCAGACGGTCCCGGGGCGGTCGGGAACCCAGAACCGGCCCCGGCCGCGCACCCGCCCCGCCCCGAGCGCCTCGACGCTGTCGAGGAACCGCTGCGGATGGAAAGGGCGGTCGGAGCAGAGGTCGAGCGTCCAGGTGCCGCAGTCCACCGGACCCCCGTAAGGCTCCACGCTCAACGGGTCGCTGCGCCGCAGCCCGCCCGCATGGTCGAGCCCGTGACCGAGCACATCGGAGGCCGAGACGCTGTGCAGCGAGGTGGCCAGGCGCTGCTCCGGGGCGCGCAGGTGCTCGAGCAGCTCGAGCCCCGCCTCCACCTCGACCGCCTGAGGTGCGTCGGCCGCCGCAGCATCCGCGACGACCAGTCCGGAGTACTCGATCTGCGCGGCGAGCGCCTCGCCCACGCTCCGCCGATCCTCCGCCGCCCACTGCAGTGCGCGCTCGGCAAGGGTGTCCGCATCGAGCAGGTCGTGGCGCAGCTGCGAGGCCGCAAGCACCGCGACCGCGCCCTCCAGGCTCCAGGCGCCCTGCCCGGGCAGGAGGGAGCCGGCGACGATCGAGGGATCGGCGCTGATCGGAGGGACCAGCAGGATCGAGCGGTGCCGAGGATCGCGGGCGAGCCTGTCCAGGGCCGGCACGGCGTCCTCACGCATGGCGCAGGAGACGCACGGATGATCGAGCCGCACCTCGTCCTGCTCGAGCACCCCGGCAGGGCCGACGACCAGCCGATGCAGCGCCCCGGATCCGGTGTCGACGGCGTAGCGCAGCTCCACAGCGCCGTCGACGTCGAGCATCACGCCGGCGACCAGCGAATCCCTCAGCACGGGATCGATGGCGGTGACGATCCCGACCGGGACGGGCCGGCCCTCGCCTCGCTCCCCTCGCGGGAGCAGTTCGTACCGGCGATCTTCGGACATGTCGCACCTCAGCATCTTGTTGACGAGAATGATTATCAATAGCTAGTATCGCCTCCCATGTCACAGCACTGTCAAGTCACCGGCGCCGCTCCTCGATTCGGGAAGACCGTCTCCCACTCGCATCGACGCACCTCGCGCCGCTTCGCACCGAACATCCAGACCAAGCGCTTCCGCGTGCCCTCGCTGGGGAGGACCGTCAGGCTGCGGGTCTCCGCCCGCGGCCTGCGCGTCATCGACCGTCGGGGCATCGAAGCCGTCATCGCCGACATGCGCTCGCGCGGCGAGAAGATCTGAGAGGCAGGAATATGACCAGGAAGAACGACGCACGCGGCATCGTGACGCTGCGCTCCACCGCCGGCACCGGATTCACCTACATGACCACCAAGAACCGGCGCAACACGCCGGACAGGCTCGTCATGAGGAAGTTCGATCCCCACGCACGAGCGGTCGTGGAGTTCAGGGAGGAGCGCTGATGGCGAAGACCTCGAAGATCGCCGCGGACCGACGGCGCCGCGAGACGGTGGCGCACTATGCGGGGCGCCGACGGGAGCTGAAGGCCACGATCAAGAACCCCAAGACACCCAGGGCCGAGAAGGTGCTCGCACAGCGGGCCCTGCAGCGCCTGCCCCGGGACGCGAGCCCCACACGGCTGCGCAACCGTGACGCCGTCGACGGCCGCCCCCGCGGCCACCTGCGCGCGTTCGGACTCTCCAGGATCCGCTTCCGCGAGGCCGCGCACCGCGGAGAGCTCCCCGGCATCACGAAGTCCAGCTGGTGACCACACCCCCACCCACCACCCGAGAGGCACCATGAAGAAGAACATCCATCCCGAGTACCGGCCGGTGATCTTCCGCGACGCCGCAGCCGGATTCTCCTTCCTCACCCGCTCCACCCGCACCTCGGAGAAGACGATGATCTGGCAGGACGGTCGGGAGTATCCCGTGATCGACGTCGAAGTCTCCTCCGCGTCCCACCCGTTCTACACGGGCCGAGCCACCGTGCTGGACACCGCTGGCCGCGTGGAGCGGTTCCGTCGGCGCTACTCATCAGCGAGCGGCATCGACCGAGCGGGGGCCCGATGAAGGTCCGCTCCTCCCTGCGCTCCCTGATCCGCAGGCCCGGCGCGCAGGTGGTGCGTCGCCGGGGACGGATCTACGTCATCAACAAGAAGGATCCGCGCTTCAAGGGTCGCCAGAAGGGCTGACCCGACCCCAGCGGACACGGCGCGCGCAGCTCGCGCCCGAGAACCGGTGTGCCCGGGCGCTCACAGGGGAACCTGGCGCCCGGGCCGCCGTGCTGTTCGGCGGCTCCTCCTGCACCGTGGGAATAAACCTCTGGTCTTCGTGGTTGTTCCCTGGTAGCGTCCGACAGGTCCGTGGGTGGTCGAGCCCGCGGAGCAGCTCAGGGGACGTCTCGTCCTCCGGCGGC
>JAAZLF010000166.1 GCA_012799425.1 Actinomycetales bacterium
ACTCCTCGACGAGGTCCGCCCGCAGCCCGGCGACCGTCAGGGCGTCGGTGAACCCCCGGTGCCGTGCGACCGAGGCCTCCAGGCCCATCGGCCCCGAGATCTCCGCTATGCGCCGACGGCCCGCTCCCAGGAGGTGCTCGACCGCCTCGCGAGCTCCGCTGCGGTTATCGACATCGACGTAGTGATCCGCACGGCCGTGCAGCGGACGGCCGCCGAAGACGACCGGCACCGCGGAGTTCTCGGCGACCCTGACCAGCGGGTCATCGCCTTGTGGCGCCATCATCATGACCCCGTCGGTATCCGGAGAGCGCAGCAGGCGCTCAAACCGCTCCCGGCTGCTGGCGGAGGAGGCCAGCATCAGCGTCAGGTCCAGCTCGGCGCGTGCCAGCACCGTGGTGATCCCGACGACCACCTGCGAGAAGAACGGGTCGCTGAAGAGCGCCGGCTCCTCGTCCGCCACCGCCAGCACCACCGACCCGACCCGCTTCGTGGCGAGCGCGCGGGCGGAGGAGTTCGGGGCGTAGCCGAGCTCCTGCGCCGCCTGCCGCACCGCCTCGCGCTTGGCTGCGCTGACATCCCGCGTGTTGTTCATCGCTCGGGAGGCCACCGTGCGGGAGACCCCGGCGCGCCGGGCCACATCATCCAGGGTGGGGCGGCGCCGGGCAGCGTCCCCGCCGGGTCCATGCGCAGCGGACGCGCCGGCCTGCGAGACGTCATCGGGGGAGCGGGACATGACGAGGAGCCTACTGGGGCCGAGCCTCTCCCCGGCGCCTCGTTGACGCGTTGGAATCCGTCATGCATGATAGACCGGACGCGACCGGTAGAACACTGGAAGCGCATCCAGTCTGTCCGGCGCGGCGAAGGCGCCGCCGGGGAGCCGAGGTGCACTGCCGATCGCCCGTCGGGCACGTCGCCGGCCCATCAGGCAGGCGGCGTGGTCGACGGTGACGGCGACGATCCAGGAGCCGGCTGAGCACAGAGGCTCACCGGTCCACGACGATGGAGGAACACCCGTGAGAATCAGCCAGCGCCGAGCAGTGCTCGGTGCCGCCGCCGTCCTGACGATGTCGCTCGCCGCGTGCGGCGCGACCCAGGAGGCCACCGGCCCGGAAGTACCCGGGTCCGACAACGGCGTCGCCGCAGCCCCGGAGCTCGACGAGGTGCTCGAGTCCGACCAGGCCGACGCCCACGCCGCCCCCTCGCCGGGACAGCCGTTCTACGTCGATGCGGGCTCGACCCCGCTGCAGTGGGCAGAGGAGAACGACTCGGACCCCCGTGCAGAGGCGATCCGCACGGAGATCGCGGGTACGCCGATGGCGCGCTGGATCGGGAACTGGACGGAGTCCCATGGCGAATCCGCCGCGGAGCTCACCTCAGCCGCGCACCAGCAGGGCCAGCTGCCGATCATGGTCGCGTACAACATCTCCGGGCGCGACGCCTGCGGCGGACATTCCGGGGGTGGCGCAGGATCGCCCGAGGCGTACAGCGCGTGGATCTCGGAACTTGCCGGGGGGATCGGGGAGCGCCCCGCGCTGGTGGTCCTCGAGCCGGACGCGCTGGGCGACTACGAGTGCATGAGCGAATCCCAGGTCGCCGAGCGTGAGGGCATGCTGACCGGTGCCATCGACGAGTTCGCCGAGCAGGCCCCGAACACCTGGACCTACCTCGATGCCGGTAACCCGGGATGGGTGGAGCCCGAACTCATGGCCGAGCGCCTCGACGCCGCAGGTCTGGAGGGCGCGCACGGCTTCTCCCTGAACATCTCCAACTACCGCAGCACCGAGGACAACACCGCCTACGGGCAGGAGATCAACGCCGTCCTGGAGGAGCAGTACGGCTACACGAAGCCGTTCGTGATCGACACCAGTCGGAACGGCCAGGGCCCCGACGACGCCGACTGGTGCAATCCGGCAGGACAGCAGATCGGCGAGCCCAGCCAGTGGGGTGACGAGGCGGAGATGCTCCTGTGGATCAAGACCCCCGGCGAGTCCGATGGGGACTGCGGCGTGGGCGAGGGGTCGGCGGCCGGGGACTTCCTGCCCGACGTCGCCTACGACCTGGTCCACGGTCCCTGATCCTCACATCACAGGGGCCTCCGGACGGTGGGTGCGCCACCGGACGGAGGCCGCACGGGCAGCGTCCCCGCTGGATCCCTCAGTGCAGCGGCGTCAGCTCGAATCCGCTCGGCGCCAGGCGCTCCAGCTCCTCCCGCAGCAGCGCCCCGACCTCGGCCCGACGTGCCTGGCCCATCCGCTCGATCGGGCCGGTCACGCTCACCGCCACCGAGCATCCGTCGCGGCGCGTCAGGGCCACGCCCACGCAGGCGATCCCCGCCTCGTTCTCCTCGATCTCGGCCGACCAGCCACGCTCCGCCGCCACCTCCACCACCTCGCGGAGGTGCGCGAGGTCGACGATGCTCCCCGCCTCGCCCGTCTGGGGTGCGGTGGCCTGCGCGTAGGCCTCGAGGGCGGGGCCGCGCACCTCGTCGGCCGCGAGCATCGCGCGCCCCATCGCCGTGCGCGCGGCCGGAGCGCGACTGCCCACCCGCGACCACACCCGCAGTGTGCGCTCGGGCTCGACCTTGTCGAGGTAGAGCACGCGGGTGCCGTCCATCCGCCCCAGGTGCACCAGCTCCTGGGTGCGCTCGGAGATCGCCGCGAGCGCCGGCGCGAACAGGGTGGGCAGGTTCTCTCCGGCCCCGAAGGCGCGCGCGAGCTCGAGCGGTGCGTTTCCGAGCCGGTAGCGCTGATCGAGCGCGGACTGCTCGGCGAAGCCGCGATGCATGAGCGCCCGCAGCAGGCGGTGCACGGAGGCCTTGTTCATCCCGCCGGCCTCCGCGATGTCCCGCAGCGTCATCCCCTCGGGACCCGCGCCGGCGAGGATCTCCAGCAGGATCAGCGCCTTGTCGACGCTGCCGACGGGGGAGGGCGTGCCATCCTGGCCAGGTGCGGAGAGGGGCATCGGGGAACCTTCTTCCTCGTCGAACGGCGATTGCCGGGCGGTGGCGGACGCCCCTAGACTCATCACGGAAAGCAGAACGCGCGTTCCATCATAGAAAACGCTGAGGGCCTCGTCGATGAGGCGCCCTGGTGCTCGCCCCGGAGGACTCCCCGCATGGCCATCGAACGCATCGACGTGAACGTCACCAGCCCCGGCCGCAACTTCGTGACCGTCAAGGTCACCACCAGCGACGGAATCACCGGCCTCGGCGACGGCACCCTCAACGGGCGCGAGCTGGCGGTGGTCTCCTACCTGCGCGACCACGTCGCCCCCACCCTCATCGGGCGTGACGAGTCGCAGATCGACTCGATCTGGCAGTACCTCTACCGCAGCCCCTACTGGCGGCGTGGGCCGGTCACCATGAGCGCGGTCGCCGCGATCGACATGGCGCTGTGGGACATCGCCGCGAAGAAGGCCGGGGAGCCGCTGTACAAGCTGCTCGGCGGCGCCTCCCGCACCGG
>JAAZLF010000167.1 GCA_012799425.1 Actinomycetales bacterium
CGGCTCGCTCGCCGAGGTGGCGCACGCGGACCTGACCTGCCTGGACCCCCGGCTCCGGGAGGCAGAGATCGTGCTCGCCGCCGACGTCGACAACCCCCTGCTCGGAGACCGCGGCGCCGCGGCGGTCTTCGGCCCTCAGAAGGGTGCGGACCCCGCAGGAGTCGCCGTCCTCGAGCACGGCCTGGCGATCCTCCGCGAGCGTCTGACCGACACGCTCGGTCCGCACGTGCGCGCCGTCGCCGACGAGCCCGGGGCCGGAGCCGCCGGGGGAGTGGGCTTCGCCGCGCTCGCAGTGCTCGGTGCCGCCCGCCGGCCCGGGATCGATGTGATCCTGGAGTTCGTGCAGCTGCCCGAGCAGGTGCGCGGTGCCGACCTGGTCCTCACCGGAGAGGGGAGCCTCGATGCCCAGTCGCTCGGCGGCAAGACCCCGCTCGGGGTGCTGCGCACGGCGCAGGCCGCCGGCACACCGACGATCGCCGTGTGCGGGCGCAGCCTGCTCGCCGACCATGAAGCCCGTGAGGCCGGGTTCCGTGCCGTGCACGCCCTGACCGACCTCGAACCAGACCCCGATATCTGCATCCGCGATGCCGCCGCGCTGCTGCACCGCACCGGCGCGCTGATCGCCGCGACGCACAGGAGGACCCCCGCATGACCACGTCGATCCCCACCGAAGGCGTCGAAGACGTCAACTCGGCCCAGCGCATCGCGGCCCTGATCGAGGAGCACCGTCGCGAGCACGGCGCGACCGCCGTGCGCACCGCCATCGCCGCCCCTGCGGGCACCGACGTCATCGACCGGACCGGTGCGGCCGCGCAGGCACCCATGGATCTGGTGGTGCGCGGAGAGCGCATCCTGATCGGCCAGCGGTTCGAGGCGCGGGAGATCGGTGTGCGGGACGGGAGGATCGCGGCCATCGAGCCGCTCGGCAGCGAGCTGACCGGTCGGCGCACCGTCGACCTCGCCGAGGACGAGGTGCTGCTGCCGGGCCTGGTCGACACCCATGTCCACATCAACGAGCCGGGCCGCACGGAGTGGGAGGGCTTCGCCTCCGCCACCCGGGCCGCGGCCGCCGGCGGCGTCACGACCGTGGTCGACATGCCGCTGAACTCGATCCCCTCCACCGTGAACTCCGCCGCGCTGGAGTACAAGCAGATGCACGCCCAGGGCAACGTGTTCGTGGACATCGGGTTCTGGGGCGGGGCGGTCCCCTCCAACCAGGGAGCACTCGCACCTCTGCACCGGGACGGGGTCTTCGGCTTCAAGTGCTTCCTCTCGCCCTCCGGGGTCGACGAGTTCCCGAACCTGACCCCCGAGCAGCTCGGGGCCGCGCTCGAGGAGATCGGGGCGCTGGGCTCGCTGCTGATCGTCCACGCTGAGGATCCGGGCACCCTGGACACCTCACCGGCCGCCGCCGGCCCGACCTACCAGTCCTTCCTGGACTCGCGCCCCCGCAGCGCGGAGAACACCGCCATCGCCGAGGTCATCGACCGCACCCGGGCGACCGGCGGCAGGGCCCACATCCTGCATCTGTCCAGCGCCGACGCACTGCCGATGATCGCCGCCGCGAAGCGGGAGGGACTCGACCTGACCGTCGAGACCTGCCCCCACTACCTCACCCTCACCTCCGAGGACATCCCCGACGGTGCGACCCCGTTCAAATGCTGCCCGCCCGTGCGCGAGCGGGACAACCGCGAGCAGCTGTGGCAGGGCCTGCTCGAGGGCACGATCGACTTCATCGTCTCCGACCACTCGCCCTCGACGCCCGAGCTCAAGGGTCTGGAACAGGGGGACTTCGGGACGGCCTGGGGCGGGGTCTCCTCGCTGCAGCTGGGCCTGTCGCTGATCTGGACCGAGGCGCGGGCTCGCGGCATCGGCCTGGAGAGGGTGGTGGAGTGGATGTCGACCGCTCCGGCCGGCCGGGTCGGGCTCGGCTCGAAGGGGCGGCTCGAGGTGGGCCTCGACGCCGACTTCGCGGTCTTCGCGCCCGAGGAGTCGTTCGTGGTGGATGCGGCGGGCCTGCACCACCGCCATGCCGTCACGCCATACCAGGGCAAAGAGCTCTCCGGTCGCACCCGCAGCACGATACTGGGCGGCCGGCCGGTCGACTTCGTGGCGCCGCGAGGGCGCCTGCTGGGCCGCGCGGCCGACTGAGCCCGCCAGCCGCGCCAGCCGCGCCAGCCCCGCCAGCCCCGCCAGCCCCGTCGGCCCCGTCGGCCCTTCGCTCAGGCGGCCTGCTCGGCCTCGGCCGGGTCCTGCTTCAGCGTGCACGCGAGCACCGCCGCAGCAGTGGTCACCACTCCGCCGAACACGAACGCCCACGAGGCACCGCTCGCCTGGGCGGTGCACGCCGAGGTCCCGCCGTCGATCGCGACGGCCGCGCCGAGGGTCAGCATCGCGATGAACACCGCGGTGCCCAGGGCGCCCGCGAGTTGCTGGAGGGTGTTGAGGATCGCTGAGCCGTGCCCGTACAGGTCACGCGGCAGCGAGCCCATCGACAGCGTCATCAGCGGCGTCATCACCAGCGACATGCCGATGCCCAGCGGGATGTTCAGCGCGATGATCAGCCCCCGCGTCGCGGAGTCGTCCAGCAGGAACACCTCGAGCCAGCACACCAGGGCCATCAGCGCCATCCCGGGCACCACCAGCGGGCGGGGCCCCACACGGTCGTAGAGCGCACCGACGAACGGCCCCAGCACGCCCGAGGCCGCCGCACCGGGCAGCAGGGTCAGGCCCACCTCGAGGGTGCTCATCCCGAGCGCGCCGGTCATGTACAGCGGGAGCACCACCACGGTGCCGAGCATCGTCGCGAAGCCCATCAGGATCACCAGCAGGGAGACGGTGAAGGTGCGCACCTTCAACGGCCGCAGATCCAGCAGCGGTTCCCGGCCACGGGAGAGCATCGCCATCTGGCGGCGCGTGAACACCGCCAGGGAGACCACCCCCACCGCCGCCACCACGAGCGGGACCAGGCGGTTGCTGCCGTCGACGACCTGGCTGATCGAGGCGAGCGCGTAGATCACGCCTCCGAAGCCGATCGCGGAGAGGATCACCGACAGCACATCCAGGCGCACCTTCTCCGGCTCGGTGTAGTTGCGCATGAACAGCAGACCGATGAGGAGCGAGACCACGATGATCGGCAGCATCAGCGCGAACAGGTGATGCCAGGTGCCGTGCTCGAGGATGAAGCCGGAGATCGAGGGGCCCAGCGCCGGCGCCGCCGAGATCACCACACCCACCATGCCCATCACGAACCCGCGGGACCGGACGGGCACCAGCGCCAGGACGGTGGTCATCAGCAGCGGCAGCACCATCGCGGTGCCCGCCGCCTGGACCACGCGCCCGGTCAGCAGCACCGGGAAGGTCGGGGCGACCAGGGCGACCACCGTGCCGACCAGGAACAGCAGCATCGCGACCAGGAACACCCGGCGCACCGACAGCCGCTTCATCAGGAAGCCGGTGGTCGGGATGACCACGGCCATCGTCAGCATGAAGCCGGTCGACAGCCACTGCGCGGTCACCGCCGTGATCGACAGGTCCGCCATCAGGGTGGGCAGCGCCACCGACAGCAGGGTCTCGTTGAGGATCATCACGAAGGCGGAGACCACCAGCACCGCGATGATCGGGGCGACCTTGACGGACGCCGGAGCGTGCCCGTCGGTCACGGTGGTGGAGGGGTCGTCGGCCCCGCTGCGCGCAGCGGCCTCGGCGTCGGCCGCCGACGAGCCGCCGGCCACGATCCCCGGGGTCTCGAGGGCCGGGAGCTCGCCGGTGGGGGTGGGGGTGTGCGTGGACATGAGAGGAGCGCAGTGCTTTCTTCATCGAGGGACCAGAGGGCCGGGACCTGTGCGATCGCCGCGCGGCGGCGGGGCATCCGGGTCACCCTCCGGTGGGGGCCGACGGACACCATCCGCGACCTCGCCCGATCCTTTCACGCAGAGGGTCTTCTCGTCACGGTGATATGTGACGCGCCGCGGACGAGCCGGCGCACCGGTGCGGGGTCAGCCGCGGTGCTGCTGCCACCACAGCGCGGCCTGCACGCGGGAGTCCAGCTGCAGCTTCATCAGCGCGTTCGACAGGTGCGACTTCACCGTGGTGATCTCGACGAACAGCTCACGGGCGATCTGCTGGTTGGTCATCCCCTGGGCGACCAGCGCGAGCACGTCCTCCTCGCGGCGGGTGAAGGTCGGCTCGGGGCCGACGGCCGCGGTCGCTGCGCCCGC
>JAAZLF010000168.1 GCA_012799425.1 Actinomycetales bacterium
GGTTTCCAGCTTCTTGTACAAGCGGTAGGCCATCTCGGCATTCCAGCCGGTCGCGCCGAATTTCGACTCCCACTCATCAATGTCCTCGCGCGGCGCCCAGAAGGCGATGCACGAGTTGTGCGACGAGCATCCGCCGAGCACCTTGGCGCGCGCGTGGCGCATGAACGAGTTGCCGTTCTCCTGCGGCTCGATCGGGTAGTCCCAGTCCAGGCCGGATTCCAGCAGCTCGGGCCACCGCTTCAGCTGCAGCACCTCCTGGTGCTCCAGATCGGAGGGACCGGCCTCGAGCAGGGCCACGTCGACGCTGGGGTCCTCGCTCAGGCGGGAGGCCAGCACGGCACCGGCGGAGCCGCCGCCGACGACGATGTAATCGAACTCGGAGAGGGGGTTCTCGGACGTGAGGTCCTGTGCGGTCATGTCAGCTGCTTCCTGTCGATGAAGGGGTGGAGAGTGGGAGGGACCACCCCACCGCGCCGTGCGGGCGGGGTGGCCCGGGGAGCCTGGTCAGTCCTTGCGCGGGAACCAGCCGGAGACGGCCGGCTCGGTGTTCTGGTAGATGTGCTTGGTCTGGGTGTACTCCTCGAGACCGGTGGGCCCCAGCTCACGGCCGATGCCCGACATCTTGAAGCCGCCCCACTCCGCCTGCGGCAGGTAGGGGTGGTAGTCGTTGATCCAGATGGTGCCGTGGCGCAGACGCCGCGAGACACGGTTCGCGACCCCGGCATCCGAGGTCCACACCGCACCGGCCAGGCCGTACTCGGTGTCGTTGGCGATCGCGATCGCCTCCTCCTCGGTCGAGAAGGTCTCCACCGTGATCACCGGGCCGAAGCCCTCCTCGATCACCGCCGGGTTGTCCGAGGTGCAGCGGTCCAGCACCGTCGGCGCGTAGAAGAAGCCCTGCTCGTGCTCGGGGCCGCCCCAGTGCCCGCCGGTGCGCAGCCGCGCCCCGGCCGCGACGCCGCGCTCGACGTAGTCGGTGACCTTGTCGCGGTGCTCCTTCGAGACCAGCGGACCGGTCTCGGCATTCGTATCCAGCGGGCCGCCCATCACGATGCCCTCGGCGCGGGCGACCAGGTCGTCCACGAACTTCTCGGCGATGGACTCGTGCACGATCAGCCGGGTGCCGGCCGAGCACACCAGGCCCGAGTCGAGGAAGCCGGCGTTGAGCGCGTTATCGAGCGCCGCCTCGTAGTCGGCGTCGGCGAAGACCAGGTTGGGGTTCTTGCCGCCCAGCTCGAGGGCGACCTTCTTGATGCCCTGGGCCGCGGACTCGGCGACCTTCCGCCCGGTGACCAGGCCTCCGGTGAAGGAGACCAGATCGATCTCGGGGTGGGAGGACAGGGGAGCGCCCACCACACCGCCGTCGCCGAGCACGAGGTTCGCGACCCCGGCGGGGAGGCCGAGCTTATCCAGCACATCCATGATCAGGATAGTGGTGTGCGGGGTGAGCTCGGCAGGCTTGATCACGAAGGAGTTGCCGGCGGCCAGCGCCGGGGCGATCTTCCACGACGCCTGCAGCAGCGGGAAGTTCCAGGGCGTGATCATGCCGCACACGCCGATGGGCTCGTGCACCACTCGGGAGATGACGCTGGCATCGCCCGCATCGACCAGGCGGCCCGGGTTCTGATCGGCGATCTTGCCGAAGTAGCGGAAGCACGAGGTGATGTCGTCCATGTCGCCCTCGGCCTCGACCAGGCGCTTGCCGGTGTCGAGCGCCTCGGCGCGGGCGAACTCGTCCTTGCGCTCCTGGAGCGCATCGGCGACCTGCAGCAGGAAGTCACCGCGCTCGGAAGCGGGCCTGTCGGCCCAGGCGCCGGACTCGAAGGCCCGACGGGCCGCGAGGATCGCCCGCTCGACGTCCTCGGAGGTGGCCTCGGAGACCACACCCACCTCGGACTGGTCTGCGGGGCAGATGACGGTGCGGGTCGCTCCCGAGGAGGAGGGCACCCACTGTCCGTCGATGAACAGGGTGGCGGAGGTGTCAGTCATGTCGCTCCTTCGTATCGGGCGTGCTGGAGGTCTCGAGGTCCGCAGGGGCCTCGACCTGGTCGGTGTCGTCCCAGGTGTCCGGCGCCGTGACGGGGATCGTGCCCGTCGCGGTGCCGAGGTCGGTGCTCATCGTCAGGTACATGATGTGTGCGTCGTAGGCGTCCAGGACATCGGCGATGACCTGCTCCTTGGTGTACCCCATGATGTCCCGGCCGCGGGAGCCGAGGATCGAGAAGATCTCGACGCGGTAGTAGGTGTCGCGCACGGCGGCGAGGTTCGCGGCGAAGCTCGGGGTCGAGTAGGCCACGGGATAGGTCTGGTACTTGAAGTCCTCCGCCTCGGGGAAGGAGACGACGAGGTCCACGAAGGGGATCCCGCTGTCCGGGTGCGCGCCGCGGTCGCAGGCGACATCGGCCCCCAGCTCCTTCAGCTCGGCCGCGACCTCCTCGACCGCAGGCGTGGCGACCGTGTCGATGAACCTCGTCGCCTCCTGTGCGGTCGCATAGGACATGCGGTGCTGCAGGCGCTGACGCCACGAGCCCCGGTCTGCACCGTCGGCCTCACGGACCCGGCTGGTCAGCAGGCCCGGCAGGGCGGCCCGGCGGGATTCGAGCGTCATGGCCTCGGTGCGCAGCACCTTGTAGAGGCTGAACATCACCAGATACACCAGGATCGACAGCGGCAGGCCCACCATCACGGTCGCCGCCTGCAGCGTGTACACGCCGTCGATGAACAGCATCACCAGGGTCAGCGCGCCGGTGATGACGGCCCACACGATGCGCAGCCAGGGCGCGCCGTCGGAGTCCGCGGTGGAGGCCTTCGAGGTCATGTTCGCCATCACCAGCGAGCCGGAGTCCGCGGAGGTGACGTAGAAGAACAGGCCCGTGATCACGGCCAGGGCCACGGTGAAGGTCGCGCCCGGGTACTGCTCGAGCAGGTTGAAGAACCCGGATTCGGGCAGGTTGACGGCGAGATCGAGGAACTCCGCGTCGTCGAAGAAGCTCAGCGCCGCGTTGCCGAAGATCGAGACCCACAGCAGGATGAAGGCGAACGGGATCAGCAGCACGCCGAGCACGAACTGGCGCAGGGTGCGGCCGCGGGAGATGCGGGCCAGGAACAGGCTCACGAAGGGCGCCCACGCGATCCACCAGGCCCAGAAGAACAGCGTCCAGTCGGCCATCCACTGCTCGGAGGGATAACCCAGATCGGCGGCGCCGTCGCTGTAGGCGAAGGTGTTCATCATCATCGACGGGAACCGGGAGAAGAAGTCGCCGACGTTCTGGACCAGGGCGTTGAGCAGGTGATGGGTCTGCCCGGAGAACAGCACCCACAGCATGAGCAC
>JAAZLF010000169.1 GCA_012799425.1 Actinomycetales bacterium
GACTGGCTCGCCGCCCTCGCAGAGCTGCCGCTGACCGACGAGCCCGGGACGATCTGGCGCTACCATCACTCCTTCGGTCTGCTCGGGGTGCTGCTGTCGCGCATCAGCGGCACCCGCACCGGCGAGCACCTCGAGCGGACGCTGCTCGCCCCGCTCGGGATGTGGGACACGGCGCCCTTCGTGCCGCCTGAGAAGGCGCACCGGCTTCCCGCCGCCCACGCGGACGAGGACGGGACGCTCAACGCACGGGAGCCGGCAGGGGATGGTTTCCACATCGGCCCGCCGCCGTACGACACGAGCCACGGCGAACTGCTCTCGACCGCCCCGGACTACCTGCGCTTCCTGCGCGCCCTGCGCGACGGCGAGCTTCTCCGCACCGAGCACCTCGAGATGCTGCGCACCGACCAGGTGCCCGCGAGCGCGAAGCAGCCGGACTCGTTCTTCCCGGGCTTCTGGGACGGGACCGGCTGGGGATTCGGGGTCTGCGTGGTCACGGACGGGCCGCACCGCGGGCGCTGGGGATGGTCCGGCGGCGCCGGCACTGACTTCTTCATCGACCCCGACGGCACGATCGGCCTGCTGCTCACGCAGGTGGAGATCGGTGAGCGCCTGTCACCGGTGCTCGAGGCGTACGGCGAGCTCACGGCCGCGTAGGGTCCGCGGGCCGGAGCCCGTCCTGCTCACTGCCAGGTGGCGTTCTCCGGGTCCACACCGTGGGCTCGGGCGTTCTCCTCGATCACCCGCCGCAGCCAGAGGGCGAGTCCGTCGGCCTGCCGGTCGTAGTGGGCGGCGAAGCGCGGATCCTCGGTGTACATCCGGGCCAGCACCACGTGCATCGAGTGGGTGCAGTCGTAGTGGCGTTCGATCGTGGCCCGGTGCTGCTCGGCGAGCGCGTTCGCTTCCTGTCCGCCCGGCGCCAGACCGCGGCCGAACGCCTCGGCGAGCGCCTCCTCGACCGCGTCGGTCTCATCCTTGACCTGCTGCCACTGCGCGGCGCTCCACGTCCGGGTCCGCTCGGCGGACCGGGCCCAGGCATCGGTGCCGCCCCAGCGCTCGTGCGCCTCGTC
Organism: Actinomycetales bacterium; assembly: GCA_012799425.1. Lineage (GTDB taxonomy): Bacteria > Actinomycetota > Actinomycetes > Actinomycetales > Dermabacteraceae > Brachybacterium. The sequence continues at coordinate 1,068 of JAAZLF010000169.1, forward strand.
CTGGTAGGCGGGATCCCAGTCGGTCCCGAAGATCCGGGCCTGCTCCTCGGGGCTGAGGCCGGTGGCGCTTCCGGTGCTGTCGTTCATGTTGGTCCTCTCGATCATCTCGTCGACGGCGCGGGCCGTCCTCTCAAGCCGTCGGATCCGCTCCTGGAGGAGCGTCCGCTGGCGCTGGAGGTGCTCACGCGGGTCCACGGAGGGGTCATCGAGGATCTCCCCGATCTGCGCGAGCGCCAGACCGAGCTCGCGGTAGACGAGCACCCGGTGGATGCGGGCCACATCGTCGGCGTCGTACAGGCGGTACCCCGACCAGCTGCGCCCGCCGGGGCGCACCAGGCCGATCGCATCCCAGTGGTGCAGGGTCCGGATGCTCACGCCGACGAGATCGGCGACGCGCCCCACGGTGAGGTCCTGGTCCTGTGTCTCGGTCATGGGGTCCACCGTCCTGCCTGACGTCGCGTGAGGGTCAAGCGACCTCGTCGGGTTCCTGCCCAAGTGCTTCGCGGCCGGTGTCGGCCGGTCGCCGCAGGTCGCGGCCGTCCGATGCCGGGCACGCTGCAGAGTGCCCTCGCCGATCCTCCCGTACACGCGGCGAGCAGGCCAGCATCCACGTGCCGCAGCCCCCGTACGCTGACATCATGACGCTCCCTCTCCTGGTCGACTGCGACACCGGCATCGACGACGCGATCGCCCTGAGCTACCTCGCCGCCCATCCCGGTGCCCGGATCACCGGCATCGTCTCCACCGGGGGCAACGTCCAGGTCGAGGCCGTGCACCGCAACAACCTGGTTCTCGCCGAGCTGCTCGACCTCGACGCGCCGATCGCCCGCGGCGCGGCCAGGCCGCTGGTGCAGGAGCCGATGTACGCCGACGACACCCACGGCCCGGGCGGCCTCGGCCACGCTGAGCTCCCCGAGCCCTCCCGCGCCGGGGATCCCCGCAGCGGCGCCCAGCTGTGGGTGGACCTCGCCCGTTCGCATCCGGGGGAGCTGGTGGGCCTCGTGCTCGGCCCGCACACGAACCTGGCGCTGGCCCTGGAGATCGAACCGGAGCTGCCGCAGCTGCTCAGGCGCCTGCACATCATGGGCGGGGCGATCAACCACCGCGGCAACACCGGACCCACCAGCGAGTGGAACGTGGCTGTGGATCCCGAGGCTGCGCAGCGCGTGTTCGCCGCCTTCTCCACTGCCCCGCAGCGCCCGGTGCTGGGCTCGCTCGAGGCCACCGAGGCGGTGCGCTTCACCCAGCACGAGCTGGACCTCTTCATCACGCTGGCCGAGCGCACCGGCCATCCGGTCGCACAGATCCTCGTCGATGCGCTGCGCTTCTACTTCGAGTTCCATGAGGCCGACGGCTTCGGCTGGACGGCGCACGTGCACGACCCGCTGATCGCCGCCCATGCCGTGACCGGGGAGTTCGCCGGGACTCGTCCGCTGGCGGTGGACGTGGAGCTCGCGGGGACGCTGACCCGCGGCCAGACGGTCGGCGACGAGCTGGGACGCTGGGCGCGGGAGCCGAACGTCGAGCTGCTCACCGGTGTACGACCGGAGCTGTTCATCGAGCACCTGCTCGGGACCCTGGAGACCGACCTGCGCTGATCCGCCGCGTCCGCGCTGTCAGCAGCTGCTCACGTCGGGAGGACGAGGAAGTCTCTGCGTGGTGTGGACGGCGGTGGGCTGGGGTCTGCTCCGGGCGGATGTGGATCGATGAGGGCGAAGTTGAGCTCGAAGGCGGCGCCGATCTGGTCGATGGACTCCGCCAGGGCATGCTCCGCCGCGGGCTGCTGCTGGATGTCGGGCTGCCGCTCGATATCGGGCAGCCGGTGGGCGTCGGGCGGCTGCTGGATATCGGGCGGCCGGTGAGCGTGGGGCAGCCGGTGGGCAGTGCCGAGGGGGTCGAAGTTGATGCCGCCGCGCCGGGCCTTCTGCCCGTAGCGGCTGGTCCATTCCACTGTGCGGCGGCGACCTTGCTCATCGACCACAGGTGCGGCGCGCTGACCAGCTTCTTCCTTCTGGTTGCAGGCAGCGCAGAGCCCGTTGGCGTTGTCGAAGCTGGTGGATCCGTTCTGGGCATGCGGGACGATGTGGTCGATCTGCCGGATCGGCGCATCGCAGTGCGGGGCCCGGCATGTCTGGTGCGCGGCGCGGATCAGTCGGGCGAGCGCGGGCGGGAACTGCCGGGAGCGTGATTCGAGAGCGCCCAGCTGACCGGTCTCGCAGTTCAGGAAGAGGCGCCGCAGCGTGAGCGCCAGGTCAGGCTCGTCCCCGTCCTCGACGGTTCTGAGTCTGTCCAGCATCTCCGCTCGCACGTGGTCGAACGGGACGGCGCCGTGGCCTTCGACGGTGGCGGGATCTGCATGGCGGGGAGCGAGCAGCGATCGGTCGGTGACCAGCACCCCGATCTCGAGTGTGGAGGGATCGATTCCGTCTCCCCGGCCGATGAGCGCATCGGCGAAGCGGTCGGCCATGATCTGCTGATGCCCGCGCCTGTCCCCTGCGGCGCGGGCCTGTTCGGCGGCAACAGAGAGGCCCTTGCGGATCCGTGCCCCGTCCAGTGCGGTGACGTGCGCGGTGATGGTGGCCATCCCGTGCCGGCCCCGACGCACGGTCACAGAACGTTCCCGACGTGCCCGCTCGTGCCGAGCCCCGGACCCGCTGGGATCCAGTCCGTGCAGCACCCGCTCCGCCTCATCAGCCCACTGACCGGGACCGCAGTCCTCTAGGTAGGCCAGGTGCGCGGACAGGATCTCGTCGACCTGTTGCCGGCTCGCCGGCTCCGCGGGCGCCATGGTCTTCGCCACCTGGTGAGCCGAGGCGGGGACGATCCGCCCCCGCGCGAGGGCGGCGAGCATGCCGGGCATCGAGTGGACCAGCCTGCGACTGGTCGCCAGGGACTGCCCCGCCGCGGCGGGTGAGGTCTTGAGCGCAAGGGAGGTCTCTGCCCGCGCGATCCGTCGTGCCTGTCCGGGCGTCTCGCCGCGGTCCTGGCAGTCGGAGGTGATCGCGCGTTCGAGCTGGACCAGCGCCCGGGCCTGCACGGCGGCGAGCGCGCTTGAGAGTGTCTGCACCCCGGTCAGCAGCGAGAGCGTCTCCTCCGCGCCGAGACCCTCCAGGGACCTCGACCCCTCCGCCCCGAGCCGGGCGAGCACTCCGCGCACCTGCTGGAGGTCGACCCCGTCGAGGGACAGCTGCTCACTGTTCGCGACGATCACCGCTGCGGACGCGTCGACGCCGCCAGGTCGCACGGCATCGGCACCACCGTGGCGCCCGCTGGCCCCCAGGGGCTCCACACCCTCGCAACCTGATTCGAATGACATGCCTGTATTTTCGCACACCGCATCGACTCAAGGGAATAGACAAACCATCACTACTACGGGGTAATTTTGAATTGTGGATAACCTGCCACTGTAGAGGAGAGGTCACGCCACGCCCGCAACGACCTGCAGGCGCCATGGAGTCGCCGTCGATCCGGGATCGCAGCTCCCCAGCCAAAAAATCGTTCAACGCGTTTTGAAGAATAAGGCGCGCGCCGATTTCCTGCTTTCCGAGAACTCGCACTTCCCGTTATCCGGCGCGCCGCCATCCGGTATCGCCCCACAGTGCGGCGGACTTCCGTCTGTTCCGTCCACCTCGGCGCGGCATACCGTCAGCGCACGAGCGTACCGACGCCTCCCGACAACCGAGCTCCGTGGAGCGGTCGAACGCCGAGAGGCGCGGAGCAGAAGCAGTGCAGATGCACCAGCTCCGACGGGATCACCGATCCAGGGTCGTGACCTCGACCTCGAAGCAGCGCCGCGGTCCCTTGTCCCCGCGTCCGGCCCGCCAGCCGATGCAGGTGACGGTGCCCGCGTCGGCATCGTCCTCGAAGGCGATCAGCACGGTGCCCGGCAGCGTCACCGGGGCATCGAAGGAGACATCCCAGCGCAGCGGGCGCGAGAGGTCCACGCGCGCCTCGGTGAAGGCCCGGGAGGCGGTGTACATCCCGTGCGCGATCGCCGCAGGGAAGCCGAACGCCTTCGCGCTGAGGGCGGACATATGGATCGGGTTCACGTCCCCCGAGACCGCCGCGTAACGCCTGCCGGCATCTGCGGGCAGCGCCCAACGGCCCGTCGGCGTGGGCGCCTCGAAGGCGTGCCGCTCGGCGCGACCGCCGGTCGACGACGTCGCGGACCCACCATCCTCGAAGGCGGGGGCTGGCCCCTTGGCCAGATAGGTCGACACGTCGGTGGCGATGATCTCGCCATCCTGGCTCAGGATCGTCGAGACCGCCTCGAAGGTGCGTCCCTTGCGGTGCGGACGCAGATCCCGCACCCGGCACTCGACGTCCACCAGCTCCCCCACCCGCACCGGGCGGTGCTGCAGGACCTGGTTGCGCAGGTGCACCAGCCCGAGCAGCGGGAACGGGAAGTCACGCCGCGCCATCAGCGCGAGAGAGACGGGGAAGGCGAGCACGTGCAGCACACCGGGGTGGACGAGGTCCGTGGCGGGACCACCCATCAGATGGTCGAAGTCGCGGGCGCGCTCGGCGTCGATCCGCACCGCGCGGACGCGATACGCGGTAGACGGGAGCACCGGCTCGCCTCGGCGACGGCCACCGCGCGGGTCGAGCGCCGCGGCGTAGACGGCGGGGAAGGAGGGGACGTCGGCGAGATCCTTCATCCGCTCCGGAGCGTGCTGCTGCGAAGAGTCCTGCACCGCGCTCACCTCCCCACCATGTTCTGGCCGCATACGCGCAGCGTCTCGCCGCGGAGCCCGCCCGCCTCGGCGGTGGAGAGGAAGGAGATGGCCTCTGCGACGTCGACGGGCAGGCCCCCCTGCTGGAGGGAGTTGAGCCGGCGGGCCACCTCCCGGGTGAGGGCCGGCATTCTGGCCGTCATCTCGGTCTCGATGAATCCGGGGGCGACCGCATTGGCGGTGCCGCCGAGCGCCTCGAGCTTCCCGGCGAGCGCGTCCACGAACGTGATCACACCCGCCTTGGAGGCGGCGTAGTTCGTCTGTCCTCGATTGCCGGCGATGCCGCTGGTGGAGGCGAGGGACACCACGCGCGGCTGCGCGCCCAGCACGTCCCCTGCCCCGATCAGCGCCTCGGTGAGGGCGATCTGGCTGCTGATGTTGACTGCGAGCACCGGGTCCCAGCGGTCGGCGGTCATGTTGGCCAGCATCTTGTCCCGGGTGATGCCGGCGTTGAGCACCAGCACGTCGAGGGTCAGGCGCCGATCCCGCAGGGAGGAGACCAGCCGCTCCCCCGCGCTCGCGGAGGTGACGTCGAGCTGGATCGGCACGGCGTGCAGCTCATTGGCCAGTCGTGCGAGCTCGGTGCCCGCGCCCGGGACGTCGAGGACCACGAGCTTCGCACCGTCGGCCGCGAGGGTCCGCGCGATCGCCGCGCCGATCCCGCGAGCTGCGCCGGTGACCAGTGCGGTGCGCCCGGCCAGCGGCAGCGACTCGTTCTCGGTGCTGCCGCCGGCATCGCTGGAGACGGTCAGCAGCTGACCGGTGACGAAGGCGCTGCGGGCAGAGAGGAAGAAGCGCAGTGCACCGATCACGCCGGGGGCATCGAGCTCCACGCCGTCCTCGACCAGGATGCCGTTGGCGGTCGCACCGCCGCGCATCTCGTGGGCGAGCGAGCGCAGGAATCCCTCGACCCCGCCGCGGGCGGCGTCCCGTGCAGGGTCCTCGCCCTGGGCCGGACGGGACAGCGTGACGATCCGGGCGCCGGGGGCCAGGCTGCGCATCGCGCCCGCCAGCGGCAGCACGAGCGGGCCGAGATCGGCGGGAGAGGCGATCTCGTCGGCCACCACGATGACGGAGCCGACCGTGCGCACCTCCTCGAAGCGGCGGCGCACATCGGTGCCCCAAGTGAGCAGCAGCTGCGAGATCTGGTCGGCGCCTTCGCTCTCACCGAGCACCACGACAGGGCCGAGCACGGGCTCGGGGCGGTCATCCCGGCGCGGGAGCTTCGCGGGACGGGGCAGGCCCAGCTGCTTGGCGAGGGCGCTGCCGGGGACGGAACGGATGAAACGGGTATAGGCGTCGGTCATGGGAACCTCCGGTTCAGGGCTGCGGTCGCGGGGCGGCGGAGCGGATCGCGGGCTCAGTCGGTGACGGACTCGAGCAGCACGACGGTCCCCTGACCGGCCGCGGCGCACACCGAGATCAGTCCGCGCTGGACACGTCCGGTCTCCTCGGCGCGCTCGTGCAGAAGCTTGGCGAGGGTCGCGACGAGGCGGCCGCCGGTCGCGGCGAAGGGGTGGCCGGCCGCGAGGGAGGAGCCGGCGACGTTGAGCTTGTCGCGGTCGATCGCACCGAGCGCGCCGCCTCGGCCCAGCCGCTCACGGCAGAACTCCTCGGACTCCCAGGCCTTCAGGGTGCTCAGCACGGTCGAGGCGAAGGCCTCGTGGATCTCGTAGAAGTCGAGGTCCTGGAGCGCGAGGCCGTTCGCGTCCAGCAGCTCCGGGACCGCGTAGGCAGGGGCCATCAGCAGACCCTCATCGCCGTGGACGAAGTCGACGGCGGCGCTGCGCGCGTCGACCACGCGGGCCAGCGGCGTCAGGCCCTGCTCAGCGGCCCAGCCGGCGCTGCCCATCAGCACCGAGGAGGCGCCGTCGGAGAGCGGGGTCGAGTTGCCCGCGGTCATGCTCGGCTCGGCGACCTGCGGGGACTTCACACCGAAGACGGGCTTCAGGGAGCCGAGCTTCTCGAGCGTGGACTCCGGTCGCAGGTTCTGATCGCGTGAGAGGCCACGGTAGCCGGTGACCAGGTCGTCGAAGAACCCGGCGTCGTAGGCGGCGGCGAGGTTCTTGTGGGAGGCGAGTGCGAGCTCATCCTGTTCCTGGCGCGTGATCCCCCACTGCGCGGTGGTCAGCGCCTGGTGCTCCCCCATGGACAGCCCGGTGCGCGGCTCGCCGTTGCGCGGGGGGACGGGGGCGAGGTCCGCGGGGCGGATCGCGCTGAACGCCTTGACGCGCTGCATCGCCGTCTTCGCGGAGAAGGCGCGGTGAAGGATGCGGCGCAGGCGCGGGGTGACCTCGATCGGGGAATCCGAGGCGGAGTCGACCCCGCAGGCGATGCCCGAGTCGATCTGGCCCAGCTGGATCCGGTTGGACACGTGGATCACGGTCTCGAGGCTGGTGGCGCAGGCCTTGGACATGTCGACCGCAGGGGTGCGCGGATCCAGCGGAGTGCCCAGGGCGCTCTCGCGGGTGAGGTTGAGATCCCCGGCGAGCTTGAGCACGGCGCCGCCGGCGACCTCACCGAGCTTCTGTCCCTGCAGTCCGTAGCGGGCCACGAGGCCCTCGAGCGCCGCGGTGAGCAGATCCTGGTTCGAGATGCCGGCGTAGGGGCCGCCGGAGCGGGCGAACGGGATCCTGTTGCCGCCGAGGATCAGGGCGTCGCGCGGGAAATCGTGCTGGGTCACGGGGTGCACCTCTTCGTGGTCACTGTGGTCGCTGCGATGGGTCGTGGTGAGCGTGGTCCGCAAGAGCTCGCAGGCCGGTCCGCTCTCGCTCTCGCCGCATCGGTCGGAGGAACTTCTGCGGAACACTTTACATAGAACCGGCGGTACTTGATACCCTAAGTTCCGTGAATGCGACGACGCAAGCCCCCACCGACGGCCGATCGGCACGCTGGGCCCGCCACCGCGAGGAGAGGCGTGCCGAGCTGCTCGACGTGGCCCGGCACCTGATCCACGAGAAGGGCCCCGACGTGACGATGGAGGACATCGCCGGGGCCTCCGGCACCTCCAAGTCCATCGTGTACCGCTACTTCGAGGACAAGGCGCAGCTCCAACGAGCGCTCGGGCGCAGCATCCTGTCCACGATGCACGGGAAGCTGCTGGACGAGATGCGCGCCCTCGAGGCGCGGGTGGGGCGTGAGCCCGAGCCCGACGAACGCATTCACGCCATGATCCTCGCCTATGTCGAGACGGCCCAGCGCTCCCCCGGCGTCTACCGCTTCGTGACGCGGCCCAGCGACGGGCTGAACCATTTCCTGTCCTCCGTCTCTCGGCTGGTCGCGACGTTCCTGCCCGCCGAGATCCCCGCGCCGCAGGTCTGGGCCCACGGCGCCGTGGGATTCGTCGAGCGCGCGGTGGACACCTGGATGACCGACGACCAGAGCACCGAGCCCGGCGAGGGCGCCGACGGCCTCGGCTCCGCCGCCGCGCCCACCCGGCACGCCACCCCCCTCACCTCCGATCAGCTCGTGACCCACCTGGTCACCTGGCTCATGAAGGGACTGCACGCATGACCACCGATTCCCGCCCCGCCCCCACCGC
>JAAZLF010000170.1 GCA_012799425.1 Actinomycetales bacterium
GAGGACCGGCAGCCCGGCATCCTCGAGCGATGTCTCGGCCGCGTCCTGGCCCGCCTCGAACAGCTCCTGCATCGAGGTGCCGCCCTCAGAGACCGTCGCTCCGGTCTCGTTCAGGACCGCGCCGACCGCCGGCCAGGTGGGCCCATAGGCGAAGTCGGGGTTCATCCGCTCGTTCGCCTCGGCGAGGACGCCGTAGACGTCCTGGCCGTTCCAGAGCGCCTTGATGTTCTCCGGGGTCTGCGGTGCCTCCGTGGTCGCGGCCACGACGAGGCCCTGGGAGACGAGGTCGGGGACCTGGGTGTTGTACCAGTCGGCCACCTTCAGCGCCTCCTCGGGGTGCTCGCACCCCTTGACCACGGCGATGCCGGAACCGCCGTCGGGCCCGGTGGAGGGATTGTCCGCATCGAAGGCGGGCAGGTGCGCGACCTCCCACGAGGTCTCCTCCTGGCCGAGGTCTCCCAGGAAGAACGCGGGCTCCCACCCGGCGCCGACGGTGCCGATGATCTCCCCGCCGACGAGCGCGTCGGTGAAGGCGGTGTCCCAGCGGCCGACGACCTTGATCAGGTCCTCGTCGATGAGCTTCTGGTAGACGGCCGCGACCTCCGCCGTGGCCTCGTCGTCCAGGCTCACGTCCCAGCCGTCGTCGGTGCCCTCGAACCAGGAGGAGCCTGCCGCGGCGGCGTGGCCGGACATGAGGTTCTTGACCTCGTCGGTCTGGAAGGTGCCGATGTACTTGCCGTCCTCGCGCGCGACCTTGGCGGCCTCGTAGAACTCGTCCCAGGTGGTCGGAGCCTCGATGCCGAGCTCGGCGAAGGCGGCGGTGTCGTACATGTAGATCAGCGGCCCGGTGTCCTGCGGCAGGCCCACGACGGCTCCGCCCACGGTCATCTGCGCCATCGGCCCCTCGGCGTAGTTGCCGGTGTACGGGGAGGCGTGCTCGGTGACATCGAGCAGGTCACCGGCGACGAACGAGGCGCCGATCGCGTCGTAGCCCACCTGGGCGAGGCACAGGCCGTCGCCGGCGACCACGCTCTGGTGGATCCTCGCGTAGGACTCATCGGGCTGGCCGTCGAACTTGGTGGCCTCGACCCGGATGCCCGGATTCTCCGCGTTGAAGCGCTCGATCGAGTCCTGGACGAGGGTCATGCCCTCGCCGTCGGGCAGGCGGTGGAGGTACTGGATGACCACGGGGTCCTCTGCGGTGCCGCCGGTGGCCTCCCCGCCGGCGGATTCGGAGCTGCCGCCGCAGGCGCTGACCACGAGCACGGAGGCCGCGAGCACACCGAAGAGCGCCTTGTTGCCTTTCTTAACACTTCTCATTCCACTTCTCTCCTTTGAGATCACTGCCGCACGTGCACCATGGAGGACCGGGCCCGCTCGAGCGCAGGCACCGGCGCGGCGCTCGCATCGAGGGGTACATGAGAGCGATGTGCGCCGCGCCTACATCGTCACTTCATCTGTCAGGAATCTTAACACCGCGAGTGCAGGCGAACCGCTGCGCACGGTCCGGCGACCCACTTGTGAGCACTTCGTGACCTTCCGGCGCCGCCCTACCGGCGTTCCGCGCCCCGTTCCAGGACCACCGGTCCCGCTCCCCGCGGCGACGCCGCGCCTATGCTGGGGAACGTGTCCCAGAGTGTGTATATCGCCAGCCCGGAGGGGATGACCGGCAAGTCGATGGTGGCTTTCGGTCTTCTCGAAGCCCTCGCCTCCCGTTCCGACCGCGTCGGAGTGTTCCGCCCCGTCGTCAGGGCCGACCGCTCACGCGACTACGCCGTCGACCTCCTCACCAGCCATCCCGCCGTCGAGCAGCCCTACGAGGACGCGATCGGGGTGGACCATCACCTGGTCCTCGCCGATCCAGATGCCGCGCACGAGCGGATCCTCGCCCGCCATCGTGAGCTCGCCGAGAGGTACTCGGTGCTGGTCGTCCTCGGCTCCGACTACGACGGTCTCGCCAATCCCACCGAGCTCGCCTTCAATGCCGAGGTCGCCGCGAACATGGGTGCTCCGGTGGTGGTGGTCCTGTCCGGTCTGGATCGCAGCCCCGACCAGATCGCCGCGCTCGCAGCCGTCTCCGTCAGCGAGTTCGGCGGCCACCACGCCCTGCCGATCGCCGTGGTCGTCAACCGTGCCGAACCGGGCTCCCTGGAGGCGATCCGCGAGGCTGTCACGGCGAAGGTCCCCAGTGCCCTGGTCTCCGCGATCCCGGAGAATCCCGTGATCATGGCCTCCACCGTGGGCGAGCTGAAGGATGCCGTGGGAGGCACGCTCCTGCAGGGCAACCCCGAGTGGCTCGACCGCGTCGCGATCGGCACCGTGATCGCCGCGATGAGCCTGCCCAACGTCCTGTCACGCCTCACCGAGAACTGCACCGTGATCGCCCCCGGCGACCGGTACGACCTGCTCCCGGGCCTGGTGATGGCGCAGCAGTCGGGCACCTTCCCTGCGCTCTCCTCGATCGTGCTGACCGGCGGCTACGACGTCCCCGAAGAGGTGAGCCGGCTGATCTCCGGCGTACAGCAGGACCTGCCGATCATCGCCTCGGAGCTGTCCACCTTCGACACCGCCCTGAGGGTGGCCCGGACCCGCGGCAGGCTCGACGTCGACAGCCCGCAGAAGATGGATGCGGCGCGGCGCGCGGTCGCCGAGCATCTGCCGACCCCCGAGCTGCTCGGCGCGCTCGAGGTCAGCCGCAGCGAGGTCGTCACGCCGATGATGTTCGAGTTCGAGCTGCTCGCCCGGGCCCGAGGTGAGAAGAAGACCATCGTGCTGCCCGAGGGCGAGGAGCCGCGGATCATCGCCGCCGCCGAGGCGATCCTCGCCCGCGGTGTCGCGGACCTGATCCTGCTGGGCGATGAGAACGCCATCCGCTCGAAGTCCGCACAGCTGGGCCACGACATCTCCGAGGCGCGTGTGGTCTCTCCGCACGACGAGGAGCACGTCGAGCGCTATGCGGCCGAGTACGCACGGCTGCGTGCGAAGAAGGGCGTCACGCTCGAGCACGCTCGTGAGAAGGTCCAGGACGTCTCCTACTTCGGCACGATGATGGTGCAGATGGGCGAGGCCGACGGGATGGTCTCCGGTGCCGCCCACTCCACGGCGCACACGATCCGCCCGTCCTTCGAGATCATCAAGACCAAGCCCGGGGCGAAGATCGTCTCCTCGGTGTTCCTGATGGCGCTCGAGGACCGCGTGCTGGTCTACGGCGACTGCGCCGTCAACCCGGACCCGACCGCGGAGCAGCTGGCGGACATCGCGGTGCAGTCCGCCGCGACGGCCGAGCAGTTCGGGGTGGACCCGCGCATCGCGATGCTCTCCTACTCCACCGGCTCCTCCGGCACCGGGGCCGACGTCGACAAGGTGCGCGAGGCGACCGCACTGGTGCGCGGGAGCGAGCCGCAGCTCGATGTCGAGGGCCCGATCCAGTACGACGCGGCGGTCGACGCCTCGGTCGCCAAGACCAAGCTGCCGGACTCCTCCGTGGCGGGGCGGGCGACGGTGTTCGTCTTCCCCGACCTCAACACCGGCAACAACACCTACAAGGCGGTGCAGCGCTCGGCCGGTGCGATCGCGATCGGCCCGGTCCTGCAGGGGCTGAACAAGCCGGTCAACGATCTCTCCCGGGGCGCGCTGGTGGACGACATCATCAACACCGTCGTCATCACCGCGATCCAGGCGCAGGCGAGCACCGCCGCCGCCCGCTGACCCACCCCTACTGCGTTCAGGAGTCCCGCTCTCATGGCAGCATCCACCGACCCGCGCGTCCTCGTCATCAACTCCGGCTCGTCCTCCCTGAAGTTCCAGCTGCTGGCTCCGGCCGACGGAACCGTCGAGGCGACGGGCATCGTCGAACGGGTGGGTCAGGAGCGCGGCAGCGCCACGATCACGGCGGGCGAGCGCGAGTCCTCCTTCGAGGGCCCGGTGCCGGATCACAAGGCGGCGATGAAGATCGTCGAGCGGCTCTTCGGGGACGTCGGGCTGTCGCTCGGCGATGATCGGATCCGCGCCGTCGGCCACCGCGTGGTCCAGGGAGGCGCTCGGTACTCGCAGCCGGTCCTCATCGACGAGCAGGTGCGCTGGGACATCCATGACCTCGGGAAGCTCGCTCCGCTGCACAACTACGCCGCGGTCGACGGCATCGACGGCGCCCAGGCCCTGCTGCCGGAGGTGCCGCACGTGGCCGTCTTCGACACCGCGTTCTTCACCGCCCTGCCGGACGCCGCGGCGAACTACGCCCTGAACCGCGAGCTCGCGAAGCAGTACCGGGTGCGCCGCTACGGGGCGCACGGCACCAGCCATCAGTTCGTCTCCGAGGCGGTCTCCTCGCATCTGGCCGCGCAGGGGCGGGACGTCTCCGAGCTGCGGCAGGTCGTGCTGCACCTGGGCAACGGCGCCTCCGCCTCAGCGGTGCGGGGCGGCGCGGCGGTCGAGACCTCGATGGGCCTGACTCCGCTCGAGGGCCTGGTGATGGGCACCCGCACCGGTGACATCGACCCCTCGATCTACATCCACCTCCACCGTCAGGCCGGCTTCGGGGCGGAGGAGATCGACGACGTCCTCAACAAGCGCTCCGGGATGATGGGCATGTGCGGGATGAACGACTTCCGCGACATCACCGCGGCGGTCGAGGCGGGCGATGAGGCCGCGACCCTCGCGATGGACGTGTACGTGCACCGGCTGCGGAAGTACCTCGGCTCCTACTCCTTCGTGCTGGGTGGCCTGGACGTCATCGCCTTCACCGCCGGGATCGGCGAGAACGTGCCGATGGTGCGCGAGCGGCTGCTGACGGGGCTCGAGGGGTTCGGCATCGAGCTCGACCGCGAGGCGAACGCCGCGCGCAGCAAGCAGACGCGGGTGATCTCCACCCCGGCCTCGAAGGTGACCGTGATGATCGTCCCGACCGACGAGGAGCTGTCCATCGCCCGGCAGGCCGCTGAGGTCGCCCGCGAGA
>JAAZLF010000171.1 GCA_012799425.1 Actinomycetales bacterium
CCGGACTCCTCCGCCTCCGCCTCGCGCCGACGGGTCGCGAAGTCCGAGGCGGCGAGCTGCTCGCTCACCTCTGCGGGGGCGGCGACCTGGGGCCAGAAGCGCAGGCTGCGCCCGGCCAGCGGGGCGGTGACGTCGAGCGCGCCGGGGGAGACCACGAGCACTCCGCTGGAGTGGTCGCGCTCCTTCGGCGGCGCGCCGAGGTAGGTGACCACGTGCTCCCACTCCAGGCCTTTGGCGCCGTGGACGGTGCCCACCCAGACCGCCCCGGGCAGGGCGGAGAGGTCGGGCCCCTTCTCCCAGGCATCCAGCTCGGCCCGCAGCCCGGTCAGGGTGATGGGGGATCCCTCCGCACGGCGCCGCTCGGTGGTGTCGCGGGCCATCGCCCGCAGCGCATCGAGGGTGCGGCGGCGCGAGTCCTGGTCGCTCCAGCGCTTGATCCGCTGCGGCAGGTCCAGCGCGTCGATCAGCGCGCTCATCATCTCCACCGGGGTGAAGCCGATGCAGGCGCGGCGCACCGCGCGCAGTCCGCTGAGCACGGGATCCTCCCACCAGGAGGCGAACACGGCCCGGCGCGCCTCCCGGTCGGGCGCGGCCATCAGCTGTGCGAACCAGCTCTCGTGGGCGCCGTGGTCGCCGAGCAGCGTCACGAGCTCGGTGAGGGCGAGGGTGTCCGAGCCGTCGAGGGCGACCGCGAGCGCGGCGCGCACCATCTGCGCCTCGCGGGTGGCGCGCAGGGGGTGGGCGGCGCCGGCGGTGGGCACGCCCCGCTCCTGGAGGGCGGCGACCACGCAGGCACGCTGCGCGTTGCTGCGCACCAGCACCGCGGTGTCGCCGGGGGCGAAGGTGCCCTCGTCGATCCGGCGGCGGATCTGCTCGGCGATCATCGCGGCGTGCTTCTGCGCGGAGACCACGCGGCGGTCGTGCTTGGTCGCCTCCCACACCTCGAGCACGCCCCCGCCCGCGGTCTCCTGGCGCTGCGCGGGGATCGCCAGGCGCACCCGCTCGAGCCCCTCGCCGTCGGGCGCGAACACGGGGCTGAACAGGGCGTTGGAGAAGTCCACCAGCAGCTCGCGGGAGCGCCAGGAGTGGGAGAGGTTCTGCACGTCGCCGGTGCCGAACACGGTGTCACCGCCCTCGAGCGCGGTGATGATGTCGCGCATCAGGCGGGGGTCGGCGTCGCGGAAGCCGTAGATCGCCTGTTTCGGGTCGCCCACCCAGATCTTCTCGTCGATGAGCTGGGAGAGCTCGAGGAAGAGGGCGAGCTGGATGGGGGAGGTGTCCTGGAACTCGTCGACCGCGAGCAGCCGGAAGCGGGAGGCGATCGATTCCCGCACTCGCTGAGAGCCCTGCAGCAGGCGCAGCGCCTGCACCTCCTGATCGATGAAGTCGATCAGCCCCAGCTCGCGCTTGTAGGTCTCGTACGCCTCGAGGGACTCCGCGGCGACCTCGAGGATCAGCGTGATGAGATCGTGCAGGTCCTGCTGCCAGACCGGGTTCTGGGCGAAGGCCTCGGTGATCTCGAGCGCGAGCGGTGCGAGGGCCTTCTTCGCCGAGGCGCCGAAGCTGCCACCGGTCAGGCGCAGCCAGCTCGACCACGGGGTGCGCTCCCGATCGCGCAGCGCCCGCTCCATCCGGCGCAGCGAGTCGAGGTCGCCGCGTGCCTTGTTCACGCTGCGCGGCGCGATCGGCCCGCCCTTGACACCCTCCCCGGCCGCATCCACCGACGCGGCGAGATCCGCCTCGAAGTCGGTGATCCGCGCACCCAGCTCGTGCAGCCAGCGCCCGCGCAGATCCCGCCCGGGCTCGGGCAGCTGCGCCGCGGTGCGGAACTCCTCCCAGGAGGCGGGCGCCGCAGCGCGCAGCTCCTCGGCGTCCAGGAGGTTCGTGCGGGCGGCGTCGGCGACGTCCTTCACCCGGGCCCGCCAGGCCTGCTTGCGGGCGTAGCCGGTATCGCGCTCGTCGCCGTCGTGCTCGGTGCGGGCGAGCATCGCTCCCCAGCGCACTCCGGCCGCAGCGGCGGTCCGGTCGATCGCCGCCGCGAAGGCCGCCTTCTGCGTGGCGTCGTCGAGCACCCGCACCTGCGGGGAGATCCCGGCATCGAGTGCGTACTCGGTCACCAGGCGCCCGGCGACTGAGTTGACGGTGCTGATCAGGGCGCTGTCGATGCCGCGCGCCGCCTCGATCTGGTGCCTGTCCAGCAGTGTCGAGCGCACCCGCTGGGAGAGCTCGTCGGCCGCTTTGACGGTGAACGTGGTGGCGATGACCTCGGAGGGGTCCAGGCCCGCGGCCAGCCGCTCGGCCAGCTGCCGCGTGAGGGTGTATGTCTTGCCGGAGCCGGCAGAGGCGTTGATCAGGGTGAAGCTCATGACGCATCGCCTCTCAGGCCGCACAGCAGGGAGAAATCACAGAAGTCGCAGCGGGCGTCGACCACGATCCCGCCCTCGGCCCGCGCGGTCTCCTGCGCCGCGGCGTAGGTCTTCTTCGCGTCCGTGCGCGGGGTGCCCAGATCCTGTCCCGCGTCGCGCAGGATCTGCCCGGAGCGGGCGGAGACGGTGCCCTCGCCGATCGCGTCGAGCGCCTCGGTGATGCCGGAGACTGTCGTGCCCCAGGCGCGGGCGATGTCGAGCGTGGGCCGGCCGTGCGGGTCCAGCGCCGGGTTCGCGGAGACGAACTCGCCCTGCTTGAGCAGGAAGTAGCCGACGTCGGTGCGCGGATCATCGAGCGACCAGGCGTAGGAGGCCAGCTGCAGCGCCTCGCCGGCGTCGAACAGCTCGGGGTACTTCTTCGCCGCCGAGGTCCACTTCAGGTCGATCACGGTGGGGCGGCCCTCGGCGTCCTCGGCGAGCACGTCGCGGGACCCGGTGAACGGCACCTCGACCTCGCCGCGCTCGAGGTGCAGCCGCAGCGGCTCCTCGAAGCGGGACTCCACCTCGGTGATCACGAGCCCCGCCTCGGAGAGCCGGGCGAAGAACTCCACGAGGGAGCGCACGGCCGTCTCGCGCATCGTGGTCAGCTCGACCTCGCGACCGGGCAGCAGGAGCTCCGAGGCGAGCTGCGGGACCAGGCGGTCCAGCATCTCGGTGATCTCCGCCTGCGAGGGCACGCCGCCGCGCCCTGCACGGGCGGTGACCAGCTCCTCGACCACGGCGTGCACCAGGGTGCCGATCATCTGGTTGCCGCTGGGCACGCTCGCGACCGAGGCCGGCCGGATCCCGAGCCCCGTGCGGTAGGTCCATTTCTGCCGGCATCCCAGCAGGTTCTCCGCCTGGGAGTAGCTGAGGGAGCGCGGCAGCAGGTGCGGTGCGGGGCCCACGCGCCGGGTGAGGTCCTGCGGCGGGCGAGGAGGGGCCTCGAGCGCGGGGACGCTCAGGTCCCGCCGCGACCCCGCCAGCTCCCATCCCGTGGCTCCGACGGCGCTGCGCGGGTCCATCCGATGCCGGGCGAGCACGGCGGCGACGTCCTCGCCGGGCTCCGCACGCTCCGCCGCGAGGTGCGCGAGCAGCTAGTGCGGCGCGGTCGCCTGCTCCTCGCGGCTGCGGGTGCGGACCACGATCACCCGGCCCGCGCCGCGCAGGGCCCGGAGCCCGGCGTCGGTCTCCAGGGCCGCCAGCGCCGCAGGATCCAGCACCCGGGCGCCGAGCCCCGTGAGCGCCTCGATCTCGACCGCGTCCCAGGTCACGCCGGTGCGGGCGTCCTGCCTGTCCGCTCCCCACCACAGCACGTCCTCGCCCTTCCCGCGCAGCTGCGCAGGGCGGGTGCAGGTGCTCCGCTCCCCGCTCGCCTCGGGCCGTGCGAAGGGTGAGGCGGCGCGCCCGCCGGAGGACTCGAGCACCTGGGAGAGCTCCCGTTCGCCGAGGACGTGATCGCCCCCGAGCGTCTCGAGCACCGCGAGGAAGGTCTGCAGGTGCGCGCCGGCTCGCACGAGCCCCGGATCGCCCTGCCCGAGGGCGCGCAGTCTCCGTCCGAGCCAGGCTGTCGCGGTGCGCAGCCGTGCCGGGGTGAGCTGATCGGGGCTGATCGGATCGGTGACCAGGTCCGAGACCGCCTGCGCGACCTCCAGGGCATCGGGATCATCGGCGATCTCCGTGAGCACCGCCCGCCACGCAGGGCCCCCTGTACCGGGCTCGGCGGCCAGTGCGTCGAGGAACCGGCGACGCACCCGCGAGGGCACCAGGGAGATCGGTTCACGGTCCGACTCCGGGGCGTCCAGCACGCGCAGGTCCAGGAACGCCCCGAGCTGCTGGACGTCCACCGGAGCGATCGCGATGGACAGGTACAGCGGGAGGATCTGCAGGCTGGTGCGGTCCGCCGACGCCCCGGCGACCCCGAGCGCGGGCTGCCCACGACGGCGCAGCTCCTGGTCCAGCAGGATCGTGTCCTCGGTGGCCAGCACATGGATGCTGCGCCCCTCGCGCCCCGTGAGGAACCGGGCGGCGGTCTCGGCGGCGGTCCATTCGTCCTCCGCCTCGACCAGCACCAATTCAGGCCGTCCCATCGGCGCCTCACGGACAGGTGCGACCTCGACCCCGCAGCTGCCCAGCAGCTCGAGCAGCCGCGGCCACAGGCCCGGCAGGGACCCCGGCTCCTCGTGGCACAGCAGACGATCGATCCCGAGCGGCCACGGCGACTCCGCGAGCAGCGTCACCAGCTCCTGCAGGTCATCCGCTGCGCCGGGGGAGAGCTCGGCGACCTCCTCGATCGCGCACAGCGCCTCCACCCGCGCCGGCAGGCCCGGCGCGGAATGCAGGCGTGCCCCGGCGGTCACGGCCGCGTCCCGCCAGCCCAGCATGGCGGCCGCGGTCGCCCACGGGTCCACGGCGAAGGAGTCCCGGGGCCAGGGATGATCGACCGCGGCGATCGCGCGCCCGTACTGCGCGATGCGCACCGCAGGGTCGACCGAGGGACGGGTCAGCGCGAGCCGCGTCTGCAGCAGCTGGAGCAGCCCGCGCGGGCCCAGGCGCACCGATCCGGTCGCGCCCGCGCCGTCCGCCCAGGCGGCGCCGTCGAGGGACCAGCCGAATTCGATCAGCATGCAGGCACTCCTCCGTCGCAGGTCGCGGGCCCCGGCCGGGGCTGCGCTCCCACCTTAGGGGAGGGGCCCGACGCGCGGACGGCGCGACCGTGCCGGTGCGGTCGCGGTCTCGACGATGCCCCCGATGAGCTGGGCCAGGCGGGTCCAGGGCGCGAGTCCCACCACGGTCCCTGCCAGCAGCCACCACAGCGCGGCGGCGACCTCGCGCATCTCGAGCGCCCCGGCGAGGAGGGCGAGGGAGAGCAGCAGCACCGGCAGGACGGAGGACACCCCGACCGCCACCAGGCAGAGCAGCGGCACCGCCCGCGCATGCTCGGGCCCGCCGAGCCTGCGCACCGACATCACGGTCACCGCCAGATCGAGCACGATCGTCAGCAGCGCGAGCGCCGCTGTGCCCACGACCGCGGTCACGAGCACCGCGACGGCGATCCGCGCATCCCGCTCGTCCGTCGGGGAGGGGGTCAGCACGGCGGAGGCGCCGAGCAGCGCGGAGTAGATGCCGACGGCGACGCCGATGATCACCATCGCCACCGCGAGCGTCCAGCAGACGGCGGCGAGCAGGCTGAGGATCCCGAAGCGGCGGCTGGTCATCTCAGTCCGCGGGCACGGGATCCGGATCGGGGATCTCCTCCGGGACATACTTGGGCAGGCGCGAGGCGGGCAGCGCAGCTCTTCTCCGGCCGGGGCGCTGCATCCTTCAGCGCGGAGAAGGCCAGGATACGCCCGGCTCTCAGCGGTTGAACGGGTCATCCTCCCGAGCGCCCCAGCTGAAGCCGCGCTCGTAGAGCACCATCGCGGACTCGTCGGGCACCAGGACGATGTCCTGCCCCTCTCCGGTCACCTGCAGCGTGCCGTCGTCCTGCTCCTCGACGGTGAGGGTCAGCTCGGTGGGATCAGCCTCGATGTGCTCCGCGTTCGAGACGCCCGGATCCCGCAGCGGCCGCAGCGACAGCTCGACCGTCCCCTCGCCGGTGCGCTGATAGCTGCCGGTCAGCAGCGTGCCGTCGGCCGATCGCAGCTGCGCGGCGGCGTGGCCGTCGTACTCGATCTCGCCGAAGGCGAGCGCGCTCCACCGGGTGTCCTCGCTCAGCTGCGCGGCGGGCTCGGCGGCATCCTGCTGCACCGTCCACACCCCGGCGGGGACAGACTCGTCGGTGCTGCGCTCGGGATACATGCCGCTGATGCCCCAGGCGATGAGCGCCAGCAGCGCGAGCCCGGCGACGGGGCCGAGGATGTTCGTGAACCTCGCCAGCGGACGCCACGGCACGAGGGTGGGCACGGGGCCCGGCCGGATCTCACCGTGGCCGAGGACGGCTCGTGCCAGGCGCGGCATCCAGGGGATCAGCACCAGCACGGACATGACCAGCAGGACCAGGGAGATCGTCTTGACGGGAACGTCGTAGCCGAGGTTCAGCACGAAGACCAGCGCCATCGAGGCCCCGGCGAGGACTGCGCCGAGTGCGACGGTGCGTCGCCACAGCAGCGCCAGCGCCGCCCCGAGCTCTGCGAGGCCGCCCAGGAACTGGAACAGCGGGGAGAGGGCGACCATCCGCCACAGCACCCCCATCGGGCTCATCTCGCCCTGGGCGATGAGGGCGCCGCCCATGTCCATGAACCCGAACTGGCCGAAGACGAGCTTGGCGACCCCGTAGTACGTCATCGCGACCGCCAGCAGCAGGCGCACGGTGCCGTGCGCCCACCAGCCGAGCGTCACCGCGGTGGTGCGGGCCAGCTGCTTCTCGGCGGCATACTCTTCAGAGGTGGGCGTGCTCTCGCTCATGCCCTCATTCCATCGCAGGGACCGGCCCGGCAACGCCCTCCTACGGGGTCGGCTCGATACGACTTCCGTCGAATGATCTCCTGGTCACAGCTGCGCGAACTCCCGCACCCACGCCGCCTCGGACTGCACCGGACGTCCGGGCACGAGCGATCCGTCCGCCACGTAGCCCTCCTCGCGGTCCGCGAGCTCGGCCACCAGCAGCTCGCGATGCCGTGCGAGCTCCCCGGCGAAGTCATCCGCTCCGGCCACGTCCCGTTCCTCGCATGGATCCGCCTCGAGATCGAAGAGCTGCTCATGCCCGTCGCCGGAGAACCACACGTACTTGAAGCGCTCCGAGCGAATCCACTGCATCGAATGGCGTCCCAGCGAACCGATCAGGTGCTCGCCGTGCAGGTGCTCGCGCACTCGCTCACCGCGCGTGGCGGGACCCAGATCCGTGCCGTCCACCCCACCCGGGACGGGCACATCGGCGAGCCCCAGCAGCGTCGGCATCAGGTCGCGCAGCTCCGCGATCGCACCGACCTCGCCGGGTGATCCCCAGCCCCCGCGCCAGCGCGGCGGCACATGCATCACCAGCGGCACCCGCGCCGATCCCTCGTACCCCACGGACTTCCGGTACATGTCGTGGTCGCCGAGCATGTCGCCGTGGTCGGAGACGAACACGATCACCGTGTCCTCGAGCAGTCCCTGATCCGAGAGGGACTCCTTGAGCCGGTTCAGCTGCAGGTCGATGAACTCGATCGAACCGTAGTAACCGGCCCGCACCTGCTCATGGGTCGACTCCTTCTGGGCCCCGAACTCCGCCTCGGAATCGAAGTCGCGACGGTGCTCGTCGAAACGCGGCAGCCACTGACCCTGCGCACGCGCAGGGCCGGAGCGTGCGCGGTACTTGTCCCACAGCCACTGCGGCGGATCGAAGGGCGCGTGCGGCCGGTGGAACGACATGTACAGGAAGAACGGCCGGGTGGGATCGCGCCGCTCGAGGAAGCGGAACGACTCATCCGCGACCCAGCGGGTGGGGTGCAGCCGTTCCTCACGCTCCCACGGCCGGGCCGTCATCGCGTTGCAGCCGATCCCGGTCTCCTGGTAGTCGGCGCGTGGATCCCCGCTCTCGCGCCGCAGGAAGTCGACGTAGTCGTCGATCATCGCCGACGGGCCCCGGCTGAGCTGGCGCGAGGTGTGCAGGAAGCCGTCGTGCAGCAGCACCTCGTCGAAACCGCAGCGAGCCCGCTCGGGGAAGACGTGCATCTTGCCGACGCCGAAGGTCTGGTACCCGGCCTCGCGCAGCGTGGACTGCAGCGTCACGGGATAGGCCTCGGGGAAGGAGACCCCCTCCCGGTAGCCGTAGCGGCCGTGCAGGGAGGGGGACTTGCCGGTGAACATCGCGACCCGCGCCGGCACGCAGGTGGGCGTGGCCGAGTAGGCGCGGGTGAAGTGGTACCCACCGCGGGCGAGGTCGTCGAGGTTGGGCGTGTCGATGTGGGGGTTCCCGGCGGCCCCCATCGCATCCGCCCTCATCTCGTCGACGCAGACGAGCACGACGTGGGGCCGCTCGGCCATCGCTCAGCCCAGGTCGCCGCTGCCCGGGTGTGCCCACGGCGGGACGTCCCCGCCGGGGTAGTCCTCGGGGGCCTGCTGCTGCCGCGCCTCGCGGGCACGCTGCTCAGCCTGCTGGCGCGCCTTCTCGGCACGGGCCTCCTGCTGCTTGCGCTGGTGCTGCGCAGAGCTGCGCTTGCGGTCCTCGGCATCGGCGACGTCTGCGTCCTGGCTGGCTTCAGCAGCGGCCTGGGACTGCAGCATCGCGGTGCGGATCTCCTCGCCCATGGAGCCGACGGCGCCCGGGTTCGAGGGCAGGTACAGCACGTTGGAGCGGGCGTTGCGCGCCACATCCTGCATGGTGTCGAAGTACTGCGTCATCAGCAGCAGCTGCTCGGCGGAGTTCTCGATGCCGACCTTGCGGAGCATCTCGTACTGCTCGGCGATGCCCAGCGCGATCGCCTTGCGCTGGGCGGCGACGCCCTCACCCTGGAGGCGCTTGGACTCGGCCTCGGCCTCGGCCTGGGTGACGCGCTTGATCTTGTCCGCCTCGGCGAGCGACTGCGCCGCGACGCGGTCGCGCTGGGCGGCGTTGATGGAGTTCATCGAGTCGCGCACGCGCTGATCCGGGGAGATGTCCTGGACCAGGGTGTTGATGATGTTGAAGCCGAACTCCTGCATGCGGGCGGAGAGGGTGCTCTCGACGCTGCGGGCTATGTCGTCCTTGGACTCGAAGGCCTCGTCCAGCTCGAGGGAGCTCAGGGCCGAGCGCACCGTGTCGAACACGTAGGAGCGGATCTGCGCCTCGGGGTTCGACAGCTTGTAGTACGCGTCGATGACCTGCTCTTCGCGGATCCGGTACTGGACCGCGACCGGGACGTTGACGAACACGTTGTCCTTGGTCTTGGACTCGATGTTCACCTCGAGCTGCTGCACGCGCAGCGAGACCGGCTTGGTGGTGCTGTCGATGAAGGGCGTCTTGAAGTTCAGGCCCGCCTGCGCGACGCGCTTGAACTTGCCGAAGCGCTCGACGATCACCGCCTCCTGGGTGTGCACGGTGAACATCAGCGAGGTGCGCAGCCCGCCGAACAGGAGCGCCGCGACGATCACCAGGAATATCAGGAGACCGACGCCGAGGACGAGGAAGAGGATGAAGCCTTCCATGGTGTCCCCTTTCTGGTTGAGGGAAGAGCTGTGACCCACGCTACCAAGCGCGGCTGGGGGTCAGCGCAGGCCGAGCTCGCTCTCGATCCGCCGTGCGATGCGCACGGGCGGGACGGGCGGCGCATAGCGGCGCAGCACCATCCCCTCCCCGTCGATGAGGAACTTCGTGAAGTTCCAGGCGATGCGGCCGCCGATCACGCCCGCCTTCTGCGCGCACATCCACTGCCACAGCGGATGCGCGGTGGGGCCGTTGACGTCGATCTTCGAGAACA
>JAAZLF010000172.1 GCA_012799425.1 Actinomycetales bacterium
AGGGCCAGCAACCGTCGCGGATCACGCAGGCTGCCGAGCAGATGACGTTCGGCATCCACCGGGCCCTGGGCGCGGGAGCCGACGATCACGGTCGCGCCCCTCTCCAGCAGCGCGTCGAGACGCTCGATGAGGGTGTCGTCGCTGACGGCGGCGGCATGGGCGAGGTCCTCGATCTGCTCCATGACGATCACGGAGCGGGAGAGCCCGTGCCCGTCGATCTCGGACAGCCGCCGGGCGACCTGCACGCCAGCCCCGATCCAGTGGGCGCGGCCCTGGATCGCGCCCAGATCGTCCGGCGCCAGGCGGTCGTGGACGGCGACGATGCCGGAGATGGGGGAGACCCGTCCTGCGGCCATCGCCAGGAACGTCTCCCGGACGGCGTCGTCGGGGGCGCGGACCACCAGCAGGGTGCCGGGGGCGACAGCGCCGGTGAGCGGGCCGAGGCTCCCGGACCCGCCGAGCAGAGGCGCGACCGCCTCGTCCAGACGCAGGGCGTGGACACCGTGCTCCTCCGTCCAGCGCCGGTGCTCGAGCACCCCGGCCAGTCCCTCTCCCTCGACATCGACGGTGGGCAGGGACCGCGACAGCCATCCAGGCAGCCACCAGGCGTGCTTGCCCAGCAGAGCGAGCACGGCGGGGACGAACGTCATCCGCACCACGAAGGCGTCCACGAGCACGCCGACGGCGAGCGCGACCGCGATCGGCTGCAGCATGAACCAGCCGGAGGTGACGAAGCCGGCGAACACCGCGACCATGATCAACGCGGCGGCGGTGACCACCGGGGCGTTCGCGGTGAAGCCCCGCTCGATCGCTCCGCGTGCGTCGCCGGTGTGGACGAACTCCTCCCGCATGCGGGAGACGAGGAACACTTCGTAGTCCATCGCGAGGCCGAACAGCACGCCCATCACCATGATCGGCATGAAGGAGACGACCGGGCCGTTCACATCGACGAACAGCGGGCCGTTGAGCCAGCCGTACTCTAAGACCATCGAGGTCACGCCGA
Organism: Actinomycetales bacterium; assembly: GCA_012799425.1. Classification (GTDB taxonomy): domain Bacteria; phylum Actinomycetota; class Actinomycetes; order Actinomycetales; family Dermabacteraceae; genus Brachybacterium. The sequence continues at coordinate 1,004 of JAAZLF010000172.1, forward strand.
AGGCCGCCGCGACGGAGAAGAGGTAGCCGACCGATGCTTTCAGCGGCACCCAGATGGAGCGGAACACCAGGGCCAGCAGCAGCAGGGAGAGGCCGACGACGAACAGAGCGAAGGGCAGCAGCGCGTCGGAGAGCTTGTCGGTGACGTCGATGCCGACGGCGGTGGCGCCGGTGACCGTGACGTCGGAGATCGCGAGGTCGTGCTCCCACCCCTCGGCGCTGCCGCGAAGCTCCGCCACCAGATCCTTGGTGGACTGGTCGGTGGGGCCTCCCTCCGGTATCACGACCACCACGGCCATGTCGGCGCCCCGGTTCGGGGTCGCCGTCTGGATCTCCTTGACGTGGTCGAGCGCGGCGACGTCGTTCTCGAGCTCCTCGACCACGCCCAGCGGATCAGTGGTGTTGATGATGTCCGCGGTGACCAGCAGGGGTCCGTTGTACCCGGGGCCGAACTCGTCGGCGATGAGGTCGTAGGTGTCGCGGGCGTCGGTGCCCTGCGGCTCCGTGCCCAGGTCCGGCAGAGCGAGCTCGAGGTCCTTGATCGGGATGGCGAGAGCGCCGACGCCGATGATCACGAGCAGGATCGTCAGGGCGGGCACCTTGGTCACCAGGCGCACCCAGGTGCGGCCGAAGCTGCGGGCGGGCTTCGCGTCGGGGCCCGGAGCGGGCAGCGCGCCACCGTTCTCGGCTATGAGGCGCCGGGCACGGCGGGGGCGCAGGTGTTCGCCGAGGATCCCCATGATCGCCGGGAGCATGGTCAGCGCGACCACCACGGACAGGGCGACCGTGGCGGCCGCGGCCACACCCATCACGGTGAGGAAGGGGATGCCGGTGATGAACAGGCCCACCAGGGCGATGACCACGGTCATGCCGGCGAAGATCACGGCGCTGCCCGAGGTGGCCAGGGACTTGCCGATAGATTCGTGGACGTCATCGCCCTGGCTGAGCTGGTCGCGGTGTCGGGACAGGATGAACAGCGCGTAGTCGATGCCGACGGCCAGGCCCAGCATCGCGCCGAGCGCTGTGGTGACCGAGGGGATGTCGATCCCGGCGGAGAGGGCGACCAGCGCGAGCATCGACACGCCGACGCCGACGATCGCGGTGATGATCGGGATGAATGCCGGCAGCAGGGAGCGGAAGATGATCGTGAGGATGATCAGCGCGACGATCACACCGATCACCTCGCCGGCGCCGAAAGGGATCTCGGCGCTCTGGAGCACCTGACCGCCCACGTGCGCGTCGAACGACTCGGTGCCGGCGTTCTCCACCAGCTGGGTGATCTCGTCGACGGACTCCGCGGGGTAGCTGCCGGTCGGGAAGTCCATCTGGAACTGGCCGATGACGGCGGAGTCATCCTCGGAGCGTGTGCCGGGGGAGAGGTCGTCGAAGGGGGAGGGGGCGACCGAGACGTGCTCGACGTCCGCGATCTGGGTCATCAGCTCGTCGATCTCGTCCTGATGCTCATCGACGGCGGAGCCGTCCTGGCTGACGAAGACGACCTGGCCGGACGTGCCGCCCATCTCGGGGAACCGGTTCGCCAGGGCGTCGATGCCCTCCTGGCCCTCGGTGCCGGGGATCTCGATGTCGGTGGAGAAGGTGCCGCCGAGACCGATGGCCAGGCCGCCGACGATGACGAGCAGTGCCAGCCAGGCGGCGACGACCTTCCAGCGGAGGGTCGCCATCAGACGGCCGAGACGATACAGAGATGAGGACACGCGACCTCCAGGTCGAGCACGATCAGGGGGAGACGCCGGATCGCCCCACTCGAGACGCCCACGCATTGGATACACGGATGTATCGGTGCG
>JAAZLF010000173.1 GCA_012799425.1 Actinomycetales bacterium
CAGATAGTTTAATCTTGAAGCATCACCGAATCGTCCGAGGAGAGCGATCATCATGCAGTTCGGAATCTTCACCATCGCCGACATCACGCCGGACCCCATCACCGGCGCGGTGCCCACCGAGAACGAGCGCCTGAAGTCCATGGTCGAGCAGGGCAAGCTGGCCGAGCAGGTGGGACTGGACGTGTTCGCGATCGGTGAGCACCACAACCCGCCGTTCGTGACCTCCTCCCCCACCACCACGCTCGCCTACGTGGGTGCCCAGACGGAGCGGATCATCCTCTCCACCGCGACCACGCTGATCACCACCAACGACCCGGTGAAGATCGCCGAGGACTACGCGATGCTGCAGCACCTCACCGGCGGCCGCGTGGACCTGGTGATGGGCCGCGGCAACACCGGCCCGGTCTACCCCTGGTTCGGGCAGGACATCCGCAAGGGCATCGAGATCGCGATCGAGAACTACGACCTGCTGCGCCGCCTGTGGACGGAGGACGTCGTGAACTGGGAAGGCCAGTTCCGCACCCCGCTGCAGCAGTTCACCTCGACCCCGCGCCCCCTGGACGGCGTGGCCCCCTTCGTGTGGCACGGCTCGATCCGCTCCCCGCAGATCGCCGAGCAGGCCGCGTACTACGGCGACGGGTTCCTGCACAACAACATCTTCTGGCCCATGAGCCACACCAAGCAGATGGTGCAGCTGTACCGCGAGCGCTACGAGCACTACGGCCACGGCAAGGCCCACCAGGCGTATGTGGGGCTGGGCGGTCAGGCCTTCATGCGCAAGAACAGCCAGGATGCGATCAACGAGTTCCGTCCCTACTTCGACAACGCCCCCGTCTACGGCGGCGGTCCCTCGATGGAGGACTTCACCGCGCAGACCCCGCTGACCGTCGGCTCCCCCGAGCAGGTCATCGAGCGCTACCTGACCATGGCCGACCATGTCGGGGACTACCAGCGCCAGATGTTCCTGATGGATCATGCCGGCCTGCCGCAGAAGACGGTCCTCGAGCAGATCGAGATGCTGGGCACCGAGGTGGTGCCGGTGCTGCGCCGCGAGCTCGAGGCCCGCAAGCCGGCCGATGTCCCCGAAGCGCCCACCCACAGCGCGCGGGTCGCCGCCGCGGAGGCCGAGCGCGGCGAGTTCGATGACACCTACCGCTTCGAGACCGGCGACAACTGGACCGGCCTGCGGGCCGAGGACGCGAAGGAGAACCAGCGATGACCACCTACCGGATCCTGGCGCTCACCGCCGGACTCTCCACTCCGAGCTCCACCCGGATGCTCACCGACCAGCTCTCCCGCGCGGCGGCCGCGGCCCTGGGCCGCACGGGCGCCGAGGTCGAGGTGACCACCGTGGAGCTGCGCGAGCACGCCCACGACATCACCGATGCCCTGCTGACCCGTTTCCCGGGCGAGCGCCTGTCGATGGCGATCGAGCAGGTGCGGGCGGCCGACGCCGTGATCGCGGTGACCCCCGTGTTCAACGTCGGCCCCTCGGGGCTGTTCACGATGTTCTTCGACGCGGTCGACATCGAGCTGTGGAAGGACAAGCCCATCCTGCTCGGCGCGACCGCCGGCACCGCGCGTCACTCCCTCGCGATCGACTATGCGATCCGGCCGATGTTCGGCTACCTCAAGGCGGAGATCGTGCCGACCTCGGTGTTCGCCGCGTCGGCCGATTTCGGCGCCGACACCGACGGGCAGGCCGACGAGCAGCCGCTCGCGGCGCGGGTGCGCCGCGCGGCCGCCGAGCTGGCGACGATGATCGGCGCGAAGACCGGCGAGCGCACGGCGGGCGCGGCGGGTGCGGAGGACGCCGCCG
>JAAZLF010000174.1 GCA_012799425.1 Actinomycetales bacterium
CCCGCGCTCGGCGAGCACGTTCAGCAGCTGCTGGACCAGCACATCGGGCACCGAGGCGCCGGAGGTCACGCCGACGGTCTCGACGCCGTCGAACCATTCGTCGCGCAGCTCATGGATCGAGTCGATGCGGTGGGAGGCCTTGGCACCGGCCTCCTTGGCGACCTCCATCAGTCGCACGGAGTTCGACGAGTTCGGGGAGCCGACCACCAGCACCAGGTCCGCGTCCGGTGCGATCTTCTTGATCGCGACCTGACGATTCTGGGTGGCGTAGCAGATGTCATCGCTGGGCGGGGATTGCAGGGTCGGGAAGCGCTCGCGCAGCTTGTCGACCGTCTCCATCGTCTCGTCGACGCTGAGCGTGGTCTGCGACAGCCAGACCACCCGCTCCGGGTCCCGGACGGTGACCTTGTGGACGTCATCGGGCGAGTTCACGATCTGCACGTGCTCGGGGGCCTCGCCGGCGGTGCCCTCGACCTCCTCGTGACCCTCATGGCCCACGAGCAGGATGTCGTAGTCCTGGCGGGCGAAGCGCACCGCCTCCTTGTGGACCTTGGTGACCAGGGGGCAGGTCGCGTCGATGGTGCGGAGGTTGCGCTCCTCGGCCATCTCGCGCACCTTCGGGGAGATGCCGTGGGCGGAGAAGATCACGAGTGACCCCTCGGGGATCTCGTCGACCTCCTCGACGAAGACGGCGCCCTTCTCCTTCAGGCGGTCCACGACGAATTTGTTGTGGACGATCTCGTGGCGCACGTAGATCGTCTCGTCGTAGTGCTCCAGGGCGCGTTCGACGGCGACGACGGCTCGGTCGACTCCCGCGCAGTAGCCGCGCGGCTCGGCAAGAAGGACGGTTCCGGTGCTCACGCCTCCCATCGTAGGAGCGGGAGCGTGCTGGTGGCAGAGCGGTGGGGCAAGACTCACCATCCCTCCACAGCCTGGCCACCTCCACAGCCTCTCGGGGAGGCGATCGGATGTCCGGCGCTCGTGCCAGAGTGGACCCATGACGCAGACCTCTCCCGAGCCCGGCGCGGACGGCGGCGCGGCTCCTCGGCCGGCCCTGGCTCCCACCGCAGCCCAGACGACTGCGGAGAATCCGTGGCCCCTGCGCCAGCTGTCGGTCAAGGTCGGCGAGTACGTGGCGAGGATGTCGCCGATCTGGGTCGAGGGCGAGATCGTGCAGCTCAACCGCCGTCCCGGCTCCGGCCTGAGCTTCATGACGCTGAGGGACATCGACGTGGACATGTCCTTCTCGGTCCCCGTGCGCGAGCACGTGCTGCGCGCTCTGCCCGTCGAGCCCGTGCCCGGTGCGCGCGTGGTGATCCATGCCAAGCCCACCTTCTGGACCAAGCGCGGCTCGCTGCAGCTCGAGGCCAGCGACATCCGGCCGGTGGGACTGGGTGAGCTGCTGGCCCGGCTCGAGCAGCTCAAGCGCGTGCTCTCTGCGGAGGGGCTGTTCGCCGCCTCCCGCAAGCAGGCGCTCCCCTTCCTGCCCCGCACGGTCGGGCTGATCTGCGGTCGTGAGTCCGCTGCGGAGCGCGACGTGGTGGTCAACGCCCGGCGCCGCTGGCCCGCCGTGCAGTTCGAGATCCGCGAGGTGGCGGTCCAGGGCGCGAAGGCGGTGCGGGAGGTCTCTGCGGCGCTGCGCGAGCTCGACGAGCGCGAGGAGGTCGACGTCATCATCATCTCCCGCGGTGGCGGCTCCCTCGAGGATCTGCTGCCCTTCTCGGATGAACAGCTGACCCGACTGGTCGCCGGCGCGAAGACCCCGATCGTCTCGGCGATCGGCCATGAGGTCGACACCCCGCTGATCGATCTCGCCGCGGACGTCCGTGCCTCCACCCCCACCGATGCCGCCAAGCGCGTGGTCCCCGACATCCAGGCGGAGGTCGAGCAACTCGACCTGGGCCGCACCCGCCTGCGCTCCGCGATCCGGGCGCGCATCGAGAGGGAGCAGTCCGCGCTGGACGCGATGCGTTCTCGGCCCGTGCTCGAGAACCCCTCCACCATCCTCGCCGGACGCGCCGATGAGATCCGCTCCCGGATCTCCCTGGCCCGCACCCTGATCGGCTCCCGCCTGGATCGCGCGGCCGACGAGATCGACCATCTGGGACGCCAGGTGCGCTCCCTCAGCCCCCTGGCCACTCTCGAGCGCGGCTACGCCGTGGTGCAGGATGCTGACGGCACGATCATCCGCGAGCCCGACCAGACTTCTGTGGGCCAATCGCTCTCTGTCCGCGTGGCCGGTGGGCGCTTCGGTGCCGAACGCTCCGAGACAGACCCGTACACCCCTCCCGCTCAGCCCGCCCCGTCCGACTCCGAGGAGAACCGATGACCCCCAGCACCAGCCCCGAGAACGACCTGACCGCAGCCGAGGGGGACCCCACGGCAGCGGCATCCGCGGCCGTCAGCCCCGTGGAGGGCGAACAGCCGCTGCCGTCGGACATCGCAGAGCTCTCCTACGAGGCTGCTCGAGACCAGCTCGTCGACGTGGTTCGCCGGCTCGAGTCCGGGCAGGGCGGTCTCGAGGATTCGATCGGTCTGTGGGAGCGCGGCGAGATGCTCGCCCGCCGATGCCAGCAATGGCTCGACGGCGCTCGTGAACGGTTGGACGACGCCGTGGCAGCGCGCCGCTCGGAGAATGCCCCCGAGCGCTGACTGCCCGCGGTCCTGAGGGCTCCGTCAACTTCCTGAGGGCTCCGTCAGCTGAGGGAGGCCAGGGCCGCGGCGGTCAGCTCCTCGAGCTCCGCCTGCTCCGCGGCGCCGTGGATCAGCAGCCCCCAGCTCTCCCCCTCGCACGAGATGCCGAGCTGCTGGGCCCCCTGCTGATCGCCGCTGAGGAGGGTGCACTCGGTGCCGGCGATCGACAGCTCGCCCTCGACCGTGGTGCCGGGAAGGGCCGCAGACAGCATCGCAGAGGTCACCTCCGTCTCCTGAGTGAGAGTGACCAGCTGCTCCTGCGGTGCGCTGTACTGGACCGCCCAGCGCGGGCTCTGACCATCGGTGAAGCGCGCTGAGCGCTCGGTCCATCCCTCACCCGCCTCGGGCACGACGACTGGGAACGGCGCATCACGCTGTGCGCGCTCTGCACTGCCCGCCACGTCCAGCTCCGAGTTCTCGAGCGGCTCACGCTGCAGATCGCTGCCCACCCCGAAGAACCCGATGCCGACCACGACCACCACGGCCATCGTCAGCGCCAGCGCCCACACCATGTTGCGCAGGACGGTGTTCTTCTTCGACGGCAGCTCATAGGCGGACTTCGGCTGCGGTCGCGGCTCCGGGACCGGTGCCGGGGTCCGCTCGGTCGCTGCGGGGGTCTCGTGCTGGGCATCGTGCATGGCGCCCATTGTCCCTGTTCGCTCCGATCCGAGCTCCCAGGGTGAGGCTCTCCACCCCACCGACCGCACCACAGCAGGCCAATCCGGTGCGGGAGCGCACCCCACAGGTGGCTGCCCGGCCCGGCACCGCACTGTTCGCCCCGCTCTCGGAAACCTGCGATGATCGAGCGGTGACCGCGAGATTCCTCATCGTCGGAGAAGCCCTCACCGATATCGTCGTCGATGCAGACGGCGCTCGTCGTGAGCATCCCGGCGGCTCCCCCCTGAACGTAGCCGTGGCGCTGAGCCGCCTCGGCCATCCCACCGACCTGCTCACCCGCATCGGCGACGACGCCCGCGGCGAAGCCATCCGTGCCCACCTGGACGACTCGAACGTCAGGCTGACCCCGGGCAGCTCCGTCGCAGCGCCGACCTCCACCGCGCTCGCCCAGCTGGACGCCGACGGCGCCGCCACGTACGAGTTCGACGTGCTCTGGGCTCCGGACCCATCGGGACTGCCGGCCCGGGTCGAGGCCGTGCACGCCTCCTCGATCGCCGCGGTGCTGGAGCCCGGAGCGCAGACCGTGCTCGACGTGCTCCGCGACCGTCGCGAGCACTCCACCATCAGCTACGACCCCAACGCCCGGCCCACCCTGATGGGCGACCCGGAGCAGGTGCGCCGGCGCGTCGAGGCGAGCATCGCGCTCAGCGACATCGTGAAGGCCTCCGACGAGGACATCGCCTGGCTGTACGACACCGACGACGTCGAGGCCGTCGTCGACGGGTGGCGCGGGCTGGGACCGGCGCTGACGGTCCTGACGCGCGGCGCCGAGGGCGCAGTCGGCTTCTCCGGATCGGGCCGCGTGCAGGTCTCCCCCGTCGTGGTCGACGCAGTCGACACCGTCGGCGCCGGGGACACCTTCTCCGCCGGCATCCTCGACGCCCTGGCCTCGAAGGGACTGCTCGGCGCATCACGCCGCCCGGCGCTGGCCGCGATGCCGAGCGACGAGATCGCCTCCGTGCTGCAGCACGCCGCCGCGCTGGCAGCGATCACCGTCTCGCGTGCCGGAGCGAACCCGCCCTGGGGGCATGAGCTCACCTGAGCATCGACGGGTGCCTGCCCGGCCGCCCGCCATCACACGCCCTCACGGTGCATCCTGTTCCTGACCGTTCCCGACTTTCCCACCGACCCACCGCACGACGACCCCGAGGGAGGCCCTCCATGAACCAGTCCACGCCCGCCGCGCAGCAGGACGGCTACCGCATCGAGCACGACACCATGGGTGAGGTGCGCGTGCCCGCCTCCGCCCTCTACCGAGCGCAGACCCAGCGCGCCGTGGAGAACTTCCCCATCTCGGGTCAGGGCCTCGAGCCCTCGCACATCCACGCCCTCGCCCAGGTGAAGAAGGCCGCCGCCCGTGCGAACAGCGCCCTGGGCGTGCTGGATGCGGACATCGCCGACGCGATCGTCGCCGCGGCCGACGCCGTCATCTCCGGCGAGCACGACGACCAGTTCCCGGTGGACACCTACCAGACCGGTTCGGGCACCAGCTCGAACATGAACATGAACGAGGTGCTCGCGACCCTCGCCACCTCGTCCGGTGTCGACACCCACCCCAACGACCACGTCAACTGCTCGCAGTCCTCCAACGACGTGTTCCCCACCTCCGTGCACGTGGCCGTCACCCAGGCCGTGGTCGAGAAGCTGCTGCCTGCCCTGGCCCACCTCGCCGAGGCCCTCGAGACGAAGGCCGAGGCATGGAAGGACGTGGTCAAGGCCGGCCGCACCCACCTGATGGACGCGACCCCCGTGACGCTCGGCCAGGAGTTCGGCGGCTACGCGGCCTCGATCCGCTACGGCATCGAGCGTGTGGAGGCCGCGCTGCCGCGCACCGCGGAGGTCCCCCAGGGCGGCACCGCCGTGGGCACCGGCATCAACACCCCGATCGGCTTCCCGCAGAAGGTCATCGCGAACCTGGTCGAGCAGACGGGTCTGCCGCTGACCGAGGCGCGCGACCACTTCGAGGCGCAGTCGGGCCGCGACGGCCTGGTGGAGATGTCCGGGGCGCTGCGCACCATCGCCGTGTCCGTCACCAAGATCTGCAAC
>JAAZLF010000175.1 GCA_012799425.1 Actinomycetales bacterium
CGGCCAAGGCGGACCTCGTCTCCCGGGCCCGCACCCAGCGGGAATGGTCCAGCCAGGGCGTGCGCAACGCGATGCGCAAGTCCCCGGACAATGACAAGATCCGCCGCCGGGCGCAGAGCGAGTCCAGTGAGAAGCAGGCGCGCAAGGTGCGCCAGATGGAGAGCCGGATCGCACGCCTCGACGAGGTCGAGGAGCCGCGCAAGGAATGGCAGCTGCAGTTCACTATCGGCGGCGCGCCCCGCTCCAGCACCGTGGTCGCGACGCTCTCGGATGCCGTGGTGCGCCAGGGCCGGTTCATGCTCGGCCCGGTCAGCATCCAGGTGAACGCAGGCGAGAGGATCGGCATCACCGGACCGAACGGAGCCGGCAAGTCCACGCTCCTGGGCGCGCTGCTGGGCCGGTGCACGGTCGACGAGGGGACGGCCGCGCTCGGAGCGAGCGTGCGAATCGGCGAGATCGACCAGGCCCGCTCGCTGTTCACGGGCCAGGTCCCGCTCGCCGACGCCGTCGAGGCCCAGGTGCCCGAGCTGTCCCCGGCCGAGGTGCGCACGCTGCTGGCGAAGTTCGGGCTCAGGGCCGATCACGTCGCTCGTGCCGCAGGCGACCTGTCGCCGGGGGAGCGCACCCGTGCCGCCCTGGCACTGCTGCAGGCCCGCGGAGTGAACCTGCTGGTCCTGGATGAGCCCACCAACCATCTCGACCTTCCGGCGATCGAACAGCTCGAGCAGGCGCTGGGGACGTACGAGGGCACCCTGCTGCTGGTCACCCATGACCGCCGGATGCTCGAGGCTGTGCGCACGGACCGGCGCTGGCACCTCGAAGGTGGGCGCCTGAGCGAGCTCTGACAGCTCATGGCCCGGGAGCGCCGCTGACCGTTACGGCACCGTTGCCTTGCGGGCATCCACACGTGCTGGTCGAGACGCACATCTGTGGTGTGATGGGAGGCACCCCGCTCGGGCTCGCACACGGGACCTGCGGCGGGGCCCTTCCGCACATCGGCACGATCCCCTCGAGGATGAGGAGCACCCCATGAGAATCGGACGACGGACATTCGCGACGCTGGGCCCGCTGGCAGCGCTGGGCCTCCTGGCCGCCTGCAGCGACGGCGGAGGCGGCGGTGGTGGTGGCGGCGGTGAAGAGGACTTCGTCACCGACCTCACCTTCGGCACCGGCGGGACGGGCGGTGTGTACTACCCGCTCGGCGGTGAGTACGCCGCGATCTACGAGGCGAACATCGACGACGTCACCGTCAACTACACCGACTCCGGCGCCTCGGTCGAGAACATCGGCAAGATCTTCCAGGGCGAGTGGCAGCTGGGCATCGTCCAGTCCGACACCGCGAACTCCGCCGTGACCGGGGATGGGGAGTTCGACGGCGCCCAGGTCGACAACATCGGCTGGATCGCCGGTCTCTACCCGGAGGCCGCCCACATCGTCACCCTGGCCGGCAGCGGCATCGAGTCCGCGGCGGATCTCGCCGGCAAGCGCATCGCCGTGGGCGACGTCGGCTCGGGCACCCGCGCGGTCTCCGACGCGATCCTCGCCGCCTACGACATCGGCGAGGACGACTACGAGGCGTTCGAGCAGGACTTCGCCAGCTCCCTCGACCTGCTGCGGGACAACAACATCGACGCCTCGGTGTTCGTGGTCGGCACCCCCACCGGCTCCCTCGGCGACCTCGCCGCGACCAATGACGTCAAGCTGGTCTCCCTCGACCAGGACAAGGCCGACCAGGTCGCCGGAGAGAGCCTGTTCGACGTCTACACGATCGAGCCCGACGCCTACGACTTCCTCGAGGAGCCGGTGATCACCCTGTCCGTCGCCGCCGCACTGGTCGCCTCGACCACCCAGGTGAGCCCCGAGCTCGGCTACGAGATCACCAAGGCCACCTTCGAGCACGCCGACTCGATCACGCTCGCCCAGGGCGGCCTGATCGGGCACGACTTCGCGCTCTCGGGCCAGGGCGAGGTGCCCCTGCACCCGGGCGCGCAGCAGTACTACGAGGAAGAGGGACTCCTCTGAGATGAGCGCCAAGGACCACGAGGACACTCCACAGGTCTCATCACTCGAGGTCGACGAGGAGACGCAGCAGGAGGCCGAGGCGAAGGCCGAGGAGCTGCTGCGCGAGCACGACACATCCAGCCGGTTCCGCACGAACCTGGGATGGTGGGCATGGGTGGTGGGCGGCCTCTCGGTCGCCCTGACCCTGTTCCACCTCTACACCGGCATCTTCGGATCGCGTCCCTCCCTGATCCAGGGCGCGATCCACCTGGGTGGGGCCAGCTCGATCATCTTCCTGCTCTACCCGGCCGGGAAGCGGGTCGAACGGCGCGGCGGCACGGCAGGCATCCCCTGGTGGGACGCCCTCCTGGCGCTCGTGGCGCTTGCCGCGAATCTGTACATCGTGGTCAGGTACTCGCACCTGACCAGCAACATCGTGCAGATCATGGGCTTCGACACGATCGACTACGTCGTGGCGACGCTCGGCATCGTGCTCACCCTCGAGGCGACACGGCGCTGTGTCGGGCTGCCGATCGTGCTGATCGCGGCAGCCGCCATCGGGTACTCCACTTTGATCGTGGGCCAGTCCTGGCAGAACTACGCGGTGGGCACGTACTTCACCTCCCGGGCGGGGATCTTCGGCACCCCGATCCAGGTCTCCTCGACCTTCATCTTCCTGTTCCTGCTGTTCGCGGTGGTGCTGATCCGCACCAACATCGGGGCGCTGTTCAACGACCTCGCCTTCCGGCTCACCGGGCGCTTCACCGGCGGCCCGGCGAAGGCCGCGGTCGCCGCCTCCGGCCTGCAGGGCATGATCTCCGGCTCGTCGGTCGCGAACACCGTGGCCTCCGGGTCGTTCACTATCCCGCTGATGAAGAAGGCCGGCTTCCGCCCCCACTTCGCCGGCGCCACTGAGGCGACCGCCTCCACCGGCGGGCAGATCATGCCGCCGATCATGGGTGCCGCCGCGTTCATCATGGCGGAGTACACGGGCATCCCGTACAACGAGATCATCATCATCGCGATCATCCCCGCGGTGCTCTACTTCCTGGGCGTGTTCATCTCCGTGCACTTCGAGGCGAAGCGGATGCGGATCGCGGGGATGCCCAAGTCCCAGCTGCCGGGGTGGCGGACCATCCTGGCGCGGCTGGATCTGCTGGCACCGCTGGTGATCATCGTGACGATGATGCTGATGGGCTTCTCTCCGGCGCGCGCCGCGCTGTGGGGCGTGGCCGTCGCCTTCGCGCTGAGCTTCCTGCGCGCGTCCACTCGCCTGTCCTTCAAGGGCATCGTGCTGACCCTCGAGGCCGGCGCACGCACCGCCCTGCCGGTGATCGCGGCCTGCGCGACCGCGGGCATCGTCGCGGGCACCGTGACCGGCACCGGCCTGGGCGGGCGACTGGGCAACGCGGTCATCAGCATCGCCCAGGGCAACTTCCTGCTGGTGCTGCTGATGACGATGATCGTCTGCCTGATCCTGGGCATGGGGCTGCCGACCACCGCGAACTACGTGGTCACCGCCACCGTCGCCGCACCGATCCTGGTGAACAACTTCGACGTCCCGGTGATCGCCGCGCACATGTTCGTGTTCTTCTTCGGGATCCTCGCAGACGTCACCCCACCGGTGTGCCTGGCCGCCTACGCGGGCTCCGGGATCGCCGGCTCCAACCCGCTGAAGACGGGCGTGACGGCGCTGAGGCTCGCGATCGCGGGCTTCCTGGTGCCCTTCGTGTTCGTGCTCGAGCCCTCGCTGCTGCTGGCCGGTGCGGTCTCCGACATGATCCCGGCACTGGTGACGGTGATCCTCGGCATGATCGCGATCGCAGCGGGCCTGGCCGGTTACCTGTTCGGCAACGCGACACGGATCGAACGGGCCGTGCTGATCATCGGCGGTGTGCTGATGGTCTACCCGTCGATCCCCGTGTCGTTGGCAGGGATGGCGCTGGCGGCCGCAGTGGTGGTCATCCAGCTCCTGCGCCGCCGCCGGAACCGGGACGACCAGGAGGCCGCCGCAGCGACCGCCTGAGCACTGCAGAGAGACCTGGGTGCGGGGGAGGGGCCGCCGTCGACGATATCGACGGCGGCCCCTCGGCATGCTCCGGCGTGCGAAGGGCGGGGGCGGGCAGGGTCAGACGGTCACGAGGTCCGGCACGGCACGAGCTCCTTGAACTCGCTGCGATGGAAGACCATCGCCTCTGCACCGGGCTCGCTGCCGATCGAGAGGACCTCGAGCAGTGCGATGTCGTGGTCCCCGGCGCGCATCTGGTCGTGGACCTGGACAGTCATCCAGGCCGGGGTGCCGCGCAGCGTCAGCGCGCCGTGCTCGTCGACCTCGAGGTCCACGCCGTCGAAGCGCCGCTCACGGTCCTTCGAGGCGAGCTGACGGGCCAGATGGGCCTGCTCGCGCCCCAGCACGCTCACCCCGAGCCGGCCGTGCTCGTGCAGCGTGGGCCAGGTGCGTGAGCTGTGCTGCACGGCGACGGAGACCAGCGGCGGATCCAGGGACACCCCGACGGTGAAGGTCGAGGCGAGCAGCCCGTGCCGCACGCCGTCGATCTCGGCGGAGACCAGGACCACGCCCTGCGGGAAGTGGGAGAACGCCTCGCGAAGGGCGATGTCGGTCAGCATGCTTTTCACTGTAGGCCTCGCCGGGGGGCTGATGCACGGCAGAGCCCCATCCTCGACCCGCGGCGTCATGTGACGTCACATGTGCCGGTCGGCACCGGGGCGCACCGCAAGGACCGTCAGCTGAACTGGATCCCTCCGTCCACGAGCATGGTCTGCCCGGTGACGTAGTCGGAGTCCTCGCTCGCCAGGTAGGAGACCATGGCGGCGACGTCCGCGGGCACGGAGACCCGTCCCAGATGGATCGAGGCGGCGTTCTCCGCGAGCGCCTCACCCCGCTGCTGCCCGTGCTTCGGGGCGAGCTTCTCATCGATCAGGTCCCACATCGCCGTGCCCACGATGCCGGGACTGTAGGCGTTCACCGTGATCCCGTGCTCGGCCCACTCCATCGCGGCGGCCTGGGTGAGGCCGCGCACCGCCCACTTCGTGGCCGAATACGGGCCCAGCAGGGCGAACGGTCGGAAGGCCACGATCGAGGCGGCCCCGATGATCTTCACTCCATGCCCTTGCGCGACCATCTGCCGTGCAGCCTGACGGTAGGAGTTGAAGACGCCCGTCACGTTGACGTCCACGATCTTCTGGAAGTCTTCCGCGTCATAGTCCAGCAGCTCCTGGACCTGGGCGATCCCCGCGTTGGCGACGAACACATCCAGGTGGCCGCCCGCCTCGACCGCCGCGGCGATCACAGCGGTGACGGAATCCTCCTGCGTGACGTCGACCGTCGCCCCGGTGGCCCTGCCGCCTGCGTCGGTGATGGCGGCGACGGTCGAATCGATGCCCTCCGCCATCGAGGGCAGGTCGGCGACGACGACGTGCAGTCAGTCCTGCCCGAGCCGTCGTGCGATCCCTTCCCCGATCCCGCGGGCAGCGCCCGTGACGATCGCGACCCGGGGGCCGTCCGGGGCGGATCGCCGGGCGGCCTCGACGGTGGAGCGGTCCTCGGTGCCGTTGCTCGTGCTGTGCATGGCTTCTCCTCGCTGAGCAGCTGATAGGTGACCTGTGGTCCAGGTCACGACAGCAGGAGACCAGCGCGGTCGAGGCGACGGCAACATGCCTTCTCACGGACCGAGAACAGCGGACGGGCGGCCCCGCATCGAGATGCGGGACCGCCCGTCGGCCCATCAGCCCTCGTGGGAGGGCGCTGGATCAGGCGCTGTGCTCGCCGCGGATCAGCTCCGCGGCGCGCTCGCCGATCAGCATCGTGGTGATGTTCGGGTTGACCGCCACCAGCTGCGGCATCACCGAGGCGTCGACCACGCGCAGGCCCTTGACGCCCTTGACCCGCAGCTGCGGATCCAGCGGCGACATGTCGTCATCCGTCGCGCCCATCCGCACCGAGCCGGCGGGGTGGTAGACGGTGTTGTGGGTCTTGGCGACGTACTCGGCGATCTCCTCGTCGGTCTGGACGTCCTCGCCCGGGAACAGCTCCCGGCCGCGGAACTCGTCCATCGCGGACTGGGAGACGATCTCGCGCGCCCTGCGGATGCCGGCGACGGCCACGCGCATGTCATGGCCCTCCTCGTCGGTGAAGTAACGCGGATCGACCCGCGGCTTGTCGCGGTAGTCCATCGTGCGCAGCCGCACCGTGCCGCGCGAGCGGGCATGGGTGATGTTCGGAGTGAGCGCGAACGACTCCGGCGAGGTCGGGTAGCCTTGCCGGCGGGTGTGCATGTCGAAGGGCACC
>JAAZLF010000016.1 GCA_012799425.1 Actinomycetales bacterium
GAGAGGATCTCTTCGCTCGTGAGGCCGAGGGCCTTGAGGAAGACGGTGACGCTCTGCTTGCGCTTGCGGTCGATACGAACGCCGACCTGGTCGCGCTTGTCGATCTCGAACTCGAGCCAGGCCCCGCGCGAGGGGATCATCTTCGCGGAGAAGATGTGCTTGTCGCTGGTCTTGTCGAGCGACTCCTCGAAGTACACGCCCGGGGAGCGGACGAGCTGCGAGACGACGACGCGCTCGGTGCCGTTGATGATGAAGGTGCCCTTGGCGGTCATCAGGGGGAACTCGCCCATGAAGACCGTCTGGGTCTTGATCTCACCGGTCTCGTTGTTCATGAACTCCGCGATGACGTACAGCGGAGCGGCGTAGGTGAGGTCCTTCTCCTTGCACTCGTCGACCGTGTACTTCGGGTCGTCGAAGGTGTGGTCGCGGAAGGACAGCGACATGTTGCCGGCGAAGTCCTCGATCGGAGAGATCTCCTCGAGGATGTCCGCGAGACCGGAGGTCTGCGGGACGTCCTCCCGCCCGGCGGAGGCGGCCTCCGCGGCACGCTCCTGCCAGCGGTCGTTGCCGAGCAACCAGTCGAACGAGGTGGTCTGCAGACTGAGCAGATCCGGGACCTCGATCGGGTCGCCGAGCTTCGCGAAGGTGACGCGAGGTGAGGCAGTGCGAACTGCGATGTCAGTGGTGCGATCGGTGCTCGAGGCAGCCAAGGGGGGTCCTTCCACAGGCCGATGACGGAATCCCAGGCGCGGCGAGGGCCCGTCAGGCGGTGGAGCAGACAATGTGGTGAGACAGAGCGGCAGAACCTGCGGGCGACGCACAGCGCAAGGACCGAGCATACAGAAAATCGCGGATGGACACAAGTGCCGTGACACGGCAAGTCCATCCACGTCGGCCGCTATATGCCTGGCGCAGAGGTTCTGACGTCGCTTCCTGCCCGTCTGACTCGACCGGCCCGGCGGTGTGTGCACACCGGGCACGTGCGGCAGGAACAGCTCCGTACGGGAAAAAGAATGAAGGCAAATCCGCTCAGAGTCAAGCGGGCACGGCCTGGAGCGGAGTGTCGCGGCACGTCAGAGGCGATACCGGCCGTTCTCTGCCCACCGTCTGTGTGCGTCGTCCTCCCCGTCGAACTCGCGCCGCCCGCAGCCGCTCGCCCTCCCCCTCCCCCGTCGTGCAGGTCGCGACGAGGCGTCGATGGCCCTGCCCTCCATCACGCCCACCCGGAGCGCCGCCCGCCGCCGGGCGGACATGACGAAGGGCCGCCCCGCAGATGCGGGACGGCCCTTCGAAGGCAGTACGACTGCCGTCAGGTGAGGCGCACGCCGGGGCGGGCGCCGGAGATCACTTGACGGAAGCGGTCGCGCCGGCCTCCTCGAGCTTGGCCTTGGCAGCCTCGGCGTCTTCCTTCTTGACACCCTCGAGAACGGCCTTGGGAGCCTCGTCGACGAGCGCCTTGGCCTCCTTCAGGCCGAGAGAGGTCAGACCGCGCACCTCCTTGATGACGCCGATCTTCGCGGAACCGGCCGACTCGAGGATGACATCGAACTCGGTCTGCTCCTCCTCGACAGCGGCCTCGCCACCGCCAGCGGCGCCACCGGCGGCGGCGACGGCCACGGGGGCAGCGGCGGTGACGTCGAAGACCTCCTCGAACTCCTTCACGAACTCAGAGAGCTCGATGAGGGACATCTCCTTGAAAGCTTCGATGAGCTCGTCCTTGCTGAGCTTCGCCATGGTGGCATTCCTTCCTATAGGCGGGACCTGCGTCCCTGCGGTGTAGAGCGGCGCACACGCGCCAGGTCATGCGATCCGGTGGCCCTGGTCAGGGCCTCCGGGGGACAGCGCTGAGGCTGTGGATGCGGGAGCCGCGAGCTCGCAAGCTCAGGCGGCTTCCTGCTTCTCCCGCAGCGCGTCCACGGTGCGTGCTGCCTTCGACAGCGGTGCCGCGAACGTAGCGGCGGCCTTGGACATCGACGCCTTCATAGCGCCGGCGGCCTTGGCCAGCAGGACCTCGCGGGACTCGAGGTCCGCGAGCGTCTGGACGTCCTCCTTCGAGAGCAGCTTGCCCTCGAAGTAGCCGGACTTGACCACGAGGCTCTCGTGGGTCTTGGCGAAGTCACGCAGAGCCTTCGCAGGCTCCACCGGCTCGCCCTTGATGAACGCGATCGCGGTCGGACCGCTGAGCGTGCCATCGAAGGCATCGATGCCGGCCTCGCGGGCGGCGATCTCGGTGAGCGTGTTCTTCACCACGGCGTAGGTCGTCTCGGAGCCCAGTGCGCGACGGAGCTCCTTGAGCTCCTCCACGCTGAGCCCGCGATACTCGGTGATGACAGCAGCGTCGGATGCACGGAACAGGTCCGCGATCTCGGCGACAGCGCCCACCTTTTCGGGGTTCGCCATGGCCCTCCTTCCAGAGGTCTCTCGCCACCGGGTGAAGAAGTCCGAGAAACAGGAAAGGCCTCGACACGCAAGTGTCGAGGCCTCGATCGCACGAACGCTCTGCCACGAGGGCACCGGCGGGCCGGACGAGCGCGACCATGCGAGGGTCGCTTCTTCACCTGCGCAGGCCATCCCGTAGGGGATTTCTTCGGTCGCTCTCGGGGTCGAGCGCGACAACCGGCGGTCTTCGGTTCCACCAGAGTAGACCAGGGGACGGTACCGGCGCCATGCCGAGGGCGGCGTTGTGCGTCACATCCCGTGAGGCCGGCGGCAGCGGGGAGCGCCAACTCGGTGCACCGCCCCGCGTGACACGCCGCCCCGTGCCGTCGAGTTCACCGGTATCCCCCGCAGCCGAGAGATATCGGTGCTTTCGATCGGCGTGTCCGCTGCCGTCCACGCGGGTCGAGGCCGGGCAGGGCACGGGCCGAGGCCGGGCAGGGCACAGATCGAGGCCGCCGGGCAGGGCACAAGCCAAAAGGCCGGGCAGGGCAGCAGGCACCGCACGAGAACGGCGCCCCGCCCACCGAATGGTGAGCGGGGCGCCGGTATGCACCTTCAGAGGTGACCTGGGAGGCTCAGGCCTCGTCGGTGTCCTCGAGGAGGTAGCGGGTGCGGTTCACGTCGACCGGGATGCCCGGGCCCATGGTGGTGGACACGGTGATCTTGGTGATGTAGCGGCCCTTGGAGGAGGACGGCTTCAGACGCAGGATCTCATCGAGCGCGGCGACGTAGTTCTCGATCAGCTGCTGATCGGTGAAGGAGACCTTGCCGACCAGGTAGTGCAGGTTCGCCGCACGGTCGGTGCGGAACTCGATCTTGCCGCCCTTGATGTCGGACACGGCCTTGGTCACGTCCATGGTGACGGTGCCGGTCTTGGGGTTCGGCATGAGGCCGCGGGGGCCGAGCAC